>JBGPGZ010000012.1:0-20422 GCA_041484175.1 Cyclobacteriaceae bacterium
GGCGCCTTGCTCCATGTGCTCAACCATAGTTTGTTTAAGTCCCTTCTCTTTTATTGCGCTGGATCGGTATACCATCAATGCCACACGCGGGATGTCAATGAACTTGGCGGCTTGATCAAAAAAATGCCCAAGACTGCCCTCCTCTTCCTCTTGGCCTCCGTCGCGATCTGCGGGTTGCCGCCGCTCAATGGTTTCATTTCCGAGTTCCTCCTTTACAAAGGGTTTTTTACAGGATTGGGGAACGACATTTACACTTCTCTTTTGTTTCTCAGCGGCATCACCGGGCTTACACTCACGGGCGGGTTGGCGGTTTTCTGTTTCACAAAAGCCTTTGGCGTGGTCTTTCTTGGTGTGGCACGGACCGAAAGTGTAAACCATGCGCATGAAGTCTCTTTTTCAATGTTGTTGCCAAAGTTTCTAATCGCCATACCCATTGTTGTCATTGGCTTTCTCTCTTTCCTGATTTTGCCAACAATCACCGGGGTTGCTATTCTTTATTTACCAGCGGGCGTTGAAGTTCCGGTAAATCTTTTTGGGACCGTGCTCATGAACGTAAGTGTTACCCTAGGATTTTTTGTGGCATTGTTAATGGTCGTCTTTGTAATCAGGGCAAGACAGCAGAAAAGACAACTCATTACACAAGGACCCACCTGGGGATGCGGATATTCGGCCGGGGATTTCAGGCATCAGTACACATCGACCACCTTCGCAGATAACCTGAACCGGATGACGTCAGCATTCTCCGGCGTGGAGACACATTATACTCCCATCCCGAAGGAAGAGATCTTCCCGATTGAAAAACGTCACTATGAAACGCATCAATACGATCAGCTGGAAAAAATATTAGTCCTGAGACCTTCCAAATTTTTTCTCGGCATCATGGAGAAATTTGTTGTGCTCCGCAGTGGGAAAATACAACACTATATCTTATACGGACTTGGCTTCATCCTGCTGGCCGCTATGCTAACCATTGTCAATGTGATATGAAAGCAGCCATCCTCATTTTGGTCACGTCTCTCTTCTTCCCGGGTATCATTGTCAAAGTGAAGTCCATGGTAAGCGGACGCAAAGGCCCGGGGTTACTACAACCGATGTTGGACATCGTTCGCTTGTTAAGAAAAGGCAATGTATACAGCACCACCACCAGCATGATCTTTCAGGCAGGCCCGGTAATTTATTTTGTGACGATCCTCATCAGTATATTCTTTATCCCTTTTGGAAAGGAACCCGGCCTGATCTCCTTCGAGGCGGACCTGCTGTTGTTTGTATATCTCATGGGTCTTGGAAAGTTTTTTCTGATCCTGAACGCCCTCGATGCCGGCAGCGGGTTTGAAGGGATGGGCGCCAACCGCGAAGCGCTTTATTCAATGCTGGCCGAGCCTGCATTTCTGATTTTGTTCGGGACATTTTCCATGATGGCGGGGTATGATTCATTCTCCAACATTTTTGCTCACTGGGAATTGAACACAGGAAGTTCACTTGTCCTTTCCGTGCTGGCGGCGTATATCCTTGTGCAACTTGCCATGATCGAAAACAGTCGCTTGCCGGTGGATGATCCAAAGACCCACCTGGAACTTACCATGATCCACGAAGTAATCCTGCTGGATAACAGCGGTTTTGACCTTGGCCTGGTCCAGTTGGGGAATGCATTCAAGTTTGGCATCTATGGAGCGCTGATTGCCGATTTTGTATCACCGAAAGTGGAGTCATCATCTCTCCATGCATTGTTGTTTGCTGCGGTTATTCTCCTGTTTGCCGTCGTCGTCGGTTTGCTGGAGTCGTTCCGCGCCAGGTTTAAGATTGAAAAAAATCCACAATTTATTCTGACGCTTTCTTCAATCGCGGCGCTGGCTTTCATTGTTGCCCTCATCATTACCAATAAACTATTATGATCAGTCTTCTTATCATATCCTTTGGCGTGACCCTCATTTACCTTTCGATCGCCGAACGGATGCGGACTTACAACACGCTGGTCGCCGTTCAGGGGGGGTTGCTATTTGCCATCACTTACATGGAGTTAAATAATATCGACGCGTGGCAACTGATACTGATCCTATTGGAGACATTGATTATTAAAGTGATCGTGCTTCCGTATTTTATTCACCGGTTGTTGATCAAGAAACACAATAGCTCGGTCGCTATGGTCGTGCCCGGGTTTGTTTCCTTGACGGTCGTTTCGATTATTATTTTTCTAAGCTTCCTGTTGTCATATCTGCTGCATGACAACCAAATCCAGGTAAAGTATTTCACCGGTGCCATTGCCGCCATTTTTACAGGCCTCTATCTTATTATTGTCCATAAACAAGTGTTTACCCACATGATGGGCTACCTCACCATTGAGAATGGGATCTTTCTATTGTCGCTGGCCATTGGCAATGAAATGCCGCTGACCGTGAACTTAGCCGTGTTGCTGGATGTGTTCTCCTCGGTATTGATCCTTGGAATTTTCATCAACAGGCTCGAATCCTTCAGCACGCTGGATGTGGATCAACTCAAAGATTTAAAAGACTCCTAGGATGGTAACATTGTATTTTATCGCAGCTGGTATTTTTATTCCTGTACTCTTCTTTAACCGGAATATCCGGATAAGTCACACGCTTGTTTTTGCTTTCATTTCCATTTTGGGAGCGTTGTGCATTTATGAGGCACGACACCTTTATTCTGTGGAAAGCAGCTTCTTCAAAGCAGGTCCCCTGGGCGTTCTTTTTATATTCGTAACACTGATCATCAGTTTCTTTTCGCATATCCATTATGTCATTTACGCCAACAAGCGGGAGCAAGGCGCGCGGAGTGTCAGCGTTCACAATTCGTCTTTTGTAATTTTCGTCACGGCAATTTCGGGTGTTTTTCTATCCACCCACCTGGGGATGCTATGGGCATTTCTGGAGGCCTCCACGTTAAGCGGCACCGCGCTGATTTATCACGACCGTGACAAACTTTCGCTGGAAGCGACCTGGAAGTATCTCTTTGTAAGCTCGATCGGAGTAACACTGGGATTTGCAGGGATCATGTTTTTGAGCATCGCCGCCAGCAACACACCCAATTACATTGATGAACTCGTGGCGGTGGCACCGAGAATGAACGTGGGCTGGTTGAAAACATCCTTTATTTTTGTCGTGGCAGGTTTCAGCGTGAAGATGGGTGTGGTCCCTTTTTTCACCATCGACATCGATGCCAAAGACAGTTCGCCTTCTCCGATTGGCGCGATGTTCTCCGGACCTTTGATGAGCGTTGGTTTCATGGCCATCTATCGCTTTTACCAGATTTATGCCCACACGTCTATCCTTGAATGGATGAACCATCTGTTGCTCGTGACGGGAGTCTTAAGCCTGTTTTTTGCCGCCGTCTTCATTTTGAAAACAAACAATTACAAACGCATGCTGGCCTACTCCAGCATGGAACATGCCGGATTAATCTTGATTGCATTTTCAACGGGCGTCACCGGCTACCTTGTGGCGATCCTTCACCTCGTATTACACGCTTTCGCCAAGGCAGGAATGTTCTTTGAAATCGGGCAGGTTCACCGGGCCTTTGGCAGCAAATTAGAAGAAGAATGCGGAGGCTATTTCAAACACAGCCCTGTCGGGAGCATCACCCTTTTGGCCGGACTACTTTGCGTCATTGCCATGCCGCCTTCCGGATTGTTTATGACCGAATTCATGCTTTTTAAATCGTTAATGATTTCCGGACAGTGGTGGATTGTCTTTATCGTCATGTTCCTGCTCTGCTTTTTTGTATATGCCATGGTAAAGAAGTTCTTCACACTGATCTTTATCAAAAACGAAAATGCCCAGTCCGCCGAAGAAGTCCATCCATTGGAATCGCTTTCACCGCTGTTGCTGATCGGTGCCGTGTTGGTTTTTGGCGTTGTGAGCCCTGACTTCCTGATTCAAATAATCCAACAGGCGATCCAGGTGTTGCCAGGCGGACAAGTATTATCCAACTATTGACTGATGATCTGCAACCTACTCATATCATGAACGCAACATCCATCGCAGTGATCATGGGTCTATCGTTGATCATTTTTGCAGTACCTGCACGACTGAAATGGCATGTTTCTTTCGTTTTGCAAATCCTCCTGGGCGCAATTACCGGATGGTCAGCGCTCCGCGTGTTACTTACGGACACCGGAATCCTCAATGTTCCGTTCTTTTATCTCCGGGGAAATCCAGTGCAACTCCTCATGGATCCACTTTCGGCGTATTTTGTCCTGGTAATTAACTTCACGGCCATCACCGGCGGGCTTTATGCGCTCGGCTATCTGAAACCTTACGCGGCAGCCAAAAACCCAACCGAACTGTCCCTTCACCACTTCAGTTTTTTGTGGCTTCATATTTCAATGTTGCTTGTTTGTATGATCCGGGAAGGGCTTGCGTTCCTGATTGTCTGGGAGATGATGGCGGTCACTTCTTTTATTCTCGTGATTTTTGAATCCGAAAAGAAGGAAACCATCAGGATCGGAATCAACTACCTCATCCAAATGCATGTGGCGCTCGTCTTTATCATGAGCGGTTTCATCTACGCTTCGGCTAAAACCGGCGCTGCGTTCGGGTTTGACGGACTGGCTACTTATTTCGCTGTATATGCCCCCTTTTCGGCCTTCCTCCTTTTTTTCATCGGCTTTGGCATTAAGGCCGGCTTTATGCCATTGCATAGCTGGCTGCCGCACGCTCACCCGGCTGCGCCCGCCCATGTATCCGGCGTAATGAGCGGCGTGATCATAAAAATGGGCATCTACGGAATACTCCGGACGCTGACCTATATCCACACTGATCTACTTTTCATCGGGATTTTTATGTTGGTCATATCCATGATTTCAGGATTGCTCGGCGTCATGTACGCCATCGTTCAGCATGATGTAAAGAAATTATTAGCCTATCACAGCATTGAAAACATCGGAATCATTGGCATTGGTATCGGCGTCGGGTTGATCGGTCTTGCTATGAATATCCCCGAGTTGGCAGCCCTGGGTTTTGCCGGAGGTCTCCTCCACGTTCTCAATCATTCCTTGTTCAAATCCTTGCTTTTTTATTGTGCCGGAAGTGTAAATCAACAAACCCATACGCGTCATATTGAAGACCTGGGAGGGCTGATCAAACAAATGCCAAAGACGGGCTTATTCTTTTTGCTTGGGGCCCTTTCCATCTGCGGGTTGCCGCCTTTCAATGGTTTTATTTCCGAATTCCTGATCTACTCAGGATTATTCAATAGCCTTCAATCGGGAGGATTGTCTATTGATTTGGTTTTGCTCGGTGCGTTTGTTGGCCTGGTACTGATCGGTGGACTTGCCATCTTTTGTTTCACCAAGGTCTTCAGCATTGTCTTTCTTGGCACAGGACGGACGGAAGCACCCCGCCATGCCCACGAAGTCACGAATAGCATGATCATTCCCAAGGTAGCGAGCGGTTTATTAATTGTTGCCGTTGGTATACTACCAATGGCTTTTGTGGGACCACTCAGCAAGGTGACCGGTCAATTTGTTGACGATGTTTCTGCGATGCGTAACACGACAGCTGCACTTACCCAGGTTTCCTATGGTTCGCTCTTATTTGTCGGAATTGCTGCGCTCCTGTGGATCGTGCGGACTTTTCAACAGAAAAAAGTGAATGTCGGATTCGGCCCTACCTGGGGATGTGGATACTCGGGCGCCGATCCGGCGGTACATCAATACACGGCAACTTCCTATGCCGATAATTATGTCGCCATCGTCGGCCCCCTTGTAAAGGTGAAAAAACAGTATATCCCTTTCAAGGAAGACGAAATATTTCCCTTTCCGCGGAAATTTGAAACGCACACGCGTGATCCGTTGGAACATTACCTGGTCAATCGACCGGTCGGTGTGCTTACGACCCGCATGGAAAAAGCAGCTGTTTTCCAAACCGGCAAACTTCAGCACTACATGTTATACGCATTGCTTTTTATGGTCCTGGTTTTTTTATTGACGGTTTTCCAATACATATGAGATGATCGCCCTGGGAATCTTATTGACAATCGCAGTAAGCCTGGTCTTTCCAGGGATCATCGCCATAACCAAGGCAAGACTCGGTGGACGAAAAGGGCCAGGAATATTTCAACCATTGTTGGATATAATCCGGTTGTTTAAAAAAGGAAGCGTCTATAGCCATACGACCAGCATCGTATTCCAGGCGGCCCCCGTCATTTACGTAGCATCCATCCTGGTTGCGTTATTATTTATTCCATTCGGGCAGACGCAGGGCCTGCTATCCTTCGAGGGTGATTTTGTCTTTTTCGCAAGCGTATTGGCCATCGGCAAATTTCTGCTGATTATTGGAGCCATGGATACCGGCAGCGGATTCGAAGGCATGGGTGCCAATCGTGAAGCGTTGTATTCCATGCTGGTGGAACCTGCTTTTTTTATCCTGATGGGCTCCATTGCCTTACTCACCAAGCATACGTCTTTCCACGATATCTACGCCCACTTATACTTGAATTCATATTTGTCCCGGCTGATTGCGATCGTCGGTATCTATCTGTTTGGCCTCATTGCCCTTGTTGAAAACAGCAGGCTCCCGATCGATGATCCGGCTACGCACCTGGAACTGACGATGGTCCACGAAGTGATGATATTGGACAACAGCGGGTTTGATATGGCGATCCTGCACCTGGCAAGCGGGTTCAAATTTGCGCTCTATGGCGCCTTGATTGCCAATTTCATGATCCCGTCCGAATGGGCATTGGGGGGACAAATTTTTGTTTTCCTGCTGGCCCAATTCTTATTCGCTTTTGGGATCGGGGCTCTGGAATCATTCCGTGCAAGAAACAAAATGGCCAAAAACCCCCAATGGATTCTGACCTTGTCGGCTATTTCCTTGATTGGATTTCTGACCGCGATGATCATCACGCATAACTTTATTTTAAACTGATATGACCTTCTTATTGATAATGCTGTTCGCCATGACCCTGATCTATCTTGCATTGACAGAGCGGGTAAACCGATTTGTCACCTTGCTCATTATTCAGGGGGTATTGTTGTTTGGGATTGCCTATTTTCAGCTTAAGCATATTGAATTCGCCAACTTGCTCTTCATCCTGCTGGAGACCCTGATCGTGAAGTCAATAGCGACCCCACTGTTCCTTTATTATGTTCGCAGACGTAACAACCTGTACCGCCTCAGCGAGAGCAACGTGCCTACCTTTGTTTCCATATTGGTGATCTCGGCAGCGCTGGTTTTCGGTTTTGTTCTCAGTCTTTTCTTGCAGGACTTGCACATTAAGACCATGTTTTTTGCTGTGGCCATATCCGCCGTTGTTACAGGGGTGTACTTCATCATCAGTCATCGCAATGTATTTACCCATTTGATCGGATACCTGGTCATCGAAAATGGAATCTTTCTCATGTCGTTGGCGGTGGGGGCCGAAATGACCATGCTGGTACACAACGCAATTCTTCTTGATATTTTCATCAGTGTCCTTGCCCTTGGAATATTTATCAACAGGGTGGGCGACACATTCCAGAACATCGACGTGGATAGCATGTCACAACTAAAGGATTAAACCATGGTGGTGAGTACTTACTTGATAACGGCAGTGGCAATCAGCGGGTTGATATTTTTCCTGAGCAACCGGGTTGCAAACCAAATCCTCGGAGGGGTATTTCTTATTATCCAAATTGGAATAACGGTGTATGCTCTTCAACACCGCGGGAGCACGGACTCCCTGTATTTCACCTTTGATTCTTTAGGAATCCTTCTCGCAATCGTACTTTCCATTCTGTCAATCACCACCTTCTATCACAGCTACCTCTACTTGAAAAGGCATGCAGGAAGCGTGCGAAATGACAGCATCTACTATGGCGCCTTGATATTACTCATCGCCTCGATGACAGGGGCTTATTTTGCCAACCACGTCGGCGTACTCTGGTTTTGGTTTGAGGCCACGACCCTTTGTGTTTCTGTGCTCATTTACCATGAGCGCACGGCCATCGCCATTGAAGCCGCCTGGAAATATATATTCATATGCTCGATCGGAATCTCGTTCGCATTTATGGGAATTTTGTTTCTGAGTGTAGTGGCTTATGCAGGAGGCTTGACGGAACTGGGTCTTAATGAACTGATGGCTACCGCCAAAGGCATGAACATCACCTGGCTGAAGATTGCATTTATTCTCGTATTTACCGGATTCAGCGCCAAATGGGGTTTGTTTCCCTTGCACACGGTTTGCGTTGATGCCCACACCGGTGCTCCACCTCCGATCAGTGCTTTTATTTCCACCACGCTGATGAACGTCGGATTCCTGGGTGTATTCAGGATATACACCATTGTTGCCCAAACGGAAGCGCTCGCATGGGCAAACCGGGTGCTGATGATCTGCGGTATCATCTCGATCACACTTTCGGCGATGCAGCTGTTAAGGGTGACTCACTTCAAACGAATGTTTGCGTTCTCAAGCCTGGAACAAATGGGCATCGTTGCACTCGCGCTTTCTGCAGGAGGCATCGGATATTATGCTGCCATTCTCCATATCATATTGCATTCCTTCGCCAAGGCTGGTTTATTCTATCACATAGGACAGGTGGACCGAATTTACCATAGTTATTGGATTAAGGACACCGGTGGATACATGAAGATCAATCCGTTAGGAGCCATCGTCGTTCTGTTGATATTTATGATGGTCACAGCCATACCACCATCGGGGTTGTTCGTAAGTGAGCTTATGGTCTTTCAAGCGTTGTTTGCAGGCAGTCATTACCTGGTAGCGGCCCTGGCGCTATTGCTTCTTTCAGTGATCATATTTGTTTTTGGCAGGAACTTTACTCAACTGCTCTATTCGGAAGGCACGCCACACCAGGTTGCGGAAAATGCCCGCATCAATAAGATGGAAACCTTCTCTCAATTCATACTCATTGCCCTGATCATTTATTTGGCGTTTGATCCGCCCTCGTTTTTTACCGAACTGATTAACTCGGCTGTGGCCGTTCTTATCTGAAACAAAATCTCTTTAACCCATAATTGATTGTTTATGTTATTCGAAGACATCAAAATTCTGAAACGCCTCGGGAAACAGTTTATCCCGGACGTTACCAAACCACAAGTCCCCGGGCCGTTCAAAGGACGTCCTGAGATCTCTGCTGAAAAAGTAGATGAAGATGCCCTGGCCGCCCTCTGCCCAACGGGGGCGATCAGAAAAGCCCCGGTGAGCATAGACATGGGTAAGTGCGTCATGTGCGGGGAATGTTCCTTTGCATTTCCAAACAAGATCAAATTTACAACCGACTACAAGATCGCAACCAATGTGCGTGAGCGGTTGATTGTAAAAGAGGGCGACTTTAATCCCATTGCAATCGATGAATCCAAAATACGGGAGGAGATCCGATCGCTTTTTGGACGATCATTGAAGCTGAGAGAAATATCGGCCGCCGGGTCCAATGCCGACGAGCAAGAACTGAATGCTTGCGGAAATCCCAACTTTGACATGGGTCGGTTTGGGATTGAGTTTCTCGCTTCGCCGCGTCACACCGATGGAATTGTTATCTCGGGGCCCATTTCTGAAAACATGGCCGGACCCGTCCAGATTTGCTACGACGCAGTTCCATCGCCAAAGATTATTATTTTGGCCGGCAGCGATGCAATCAGCGGAGGAATCTTTGCCGGGAGTGGCGCGCTCGACCGCAGTTTTCTTGACAAATATCCCGTAGATCTTTATGTGCCCGGCAATCCACCGCACCCGCTAACGTTTGTAAACGGTGTTTTGGAACTAATCCGCAAAAAGAAGAAATAGTCAAATTCTTTTCAGCTGAAGTGACCATGCCATAATCAATTACTCTAAATGTCAGTATGAAAATAGCAGAAATCCCTAAAGACGGCCTGGAAGGCTTAAGACAAAACTGGACCGCCGACGCCCTGTCTGGCTTCCTGGTATTCTTGCTCGCACTACCGCTTAGCTTAGGTATCGCAAAAGCGAGTCAATTTCCTGCCGCCATGGGCGTGCTCACGGCAATGATTGGTGGCATTTTTGTGAGTTTTCTCGCAGGATCAAAGTTGACAATCAAAGGGCCTGCCGCTGGGCTTATTACCATTTGTGCCGGCGCTGTTACAGAAATGGGTGGCGGCGATACGGGTTGGCACCTGGCACTCGGTGTGATTGTCGTTGCCGCCGCAATTCAAATTGTGTTCGGTCTTTTGAAATTTGGATCGTTGAGCGATTTCTTTCCGCATTCTGCCGTGCACGGCATGTTGGCTGCCATTGGTCTGATTATTTTTTCAAAACAAATTCACGTCCTCCTCGGTATCGATCCGGCGACTTTAAAAGGGATGGAACCGATCGAATTATATCAACTCATCCCGCACTCCATCATGCATGCTGATCCAAGAGTCGTGCTTGTCGGGATGGTGAGTCTGGTTATCATTTTTGGCATGCCTTTTTTAAATGGCAAAATCTTTAAAAGAATCCCTGCACCAATGATGGTGCTTGTGATAACCATTCCGATGGCGGTGATGATGGATTTCAAACACACCGAACCCGCTTTTGATTTGGTGAAGATTGGTGACTTCTGGACCAGCGTCGGTTATAATGCAGACTTTTCAGCAATCGGTGGTTTCACCTTTTGGAAATATGTCTTCATGTTTCTTTTTGTGAATAGTTTGGAGTCGCTGCTAACTGTAAAAGCCATTGATAGCCTGGATCCGTGGAAGCGCGTTTCCAATCCCAACAAGGACCTGGTGGCAGTCGGGGCAGGTAATGCCTTGTCGGGCTTGCTGGGGGGCTTGCCCATGATTTCGGAGGTAGCGCGCAGTTCGGCCAACGTCAATTTTGGCGGGAGAACGCGTTGGGCCAATTTCTTCCATGGGTTCTTTTTGCTGGTTGCCATGGTACTGTTTATACCCGTCATTGAGATGATTCCCAATTCTGCGCTCGCGGCGCTGCTGATTGCAGTAGGTTACCGGCTTGCTTCTCCGAAAGCATTCATCGGAACTTATAAGATCGGTCCCGAGCAACTTGTGATTTTTGTAGTTACCATTATCATTACGATAGCCAGTGATTTGCTAATGGGTGTTGCCGCCGGTATCCTCGTCAAGTTGGTCTTCCACATTCTCAATGGCGCGCCTCTTGGTAGTTTGTTCAAAGCACAATATGATATGGTTGAAACCGGTGATGCCTACAGGATCAACATAAAAGGCTCAGCCACATTTTCAAACTTTCTAGGGCATAAAAAACTCTGGGGCTCCTTGAAACCTGGAAAAAAGTTAACATTCAATTTTTCAGAAGCTAAGTTGGTAGATCACTCGTTCATGGAACAACTTCATCATCTCGAAGAAGAGTATCTCCACGCTGGCGGGAACGTATCGATCGTTGGTTTGGAAAAATTCAATCCGTTCTCCGGCCATCCACTGGCGGCACGGAAAGTAGGGGGTTCAGCCAGCAAGATCGAAATACAACTTACTCCTCGCCAGGTACAACTCCGGAAATTTGCCGATGCCAACGAGTACAATTTCTATCCCCAGAAGGTTCGCAATGCCTTCAAGTACAAGGATTTTCCAATCCAAAAAGGAAATCGAATTTTGTACGAGGAGAGCATCCTGGAGAGTTACAAGGAGATCGGAAAGATAGACATATCCGACTTGACCTTGACCGAAGGAGCACGGCCGGAAAGGGGCGATACTCGTGTCACGGTGGTTTTTGTCACTGAAACTGATCTACCTATTCCGGATTTTGCGCTGGAGCCGGAGGGATTGTGGTCAAAGGTCTTTGAACATACCGGAGGAAAGGACATTGACTTCCACGAATATCCCAAGTTCTCGAAGAAATACTATCTGCGTGGAGATAATGAAACCACGATTCGGGAGCTATTTTCGGAAACGGTCATCCGCTTCTTTGAAAACCGTGAAGAGATGCACGTGGAATGCCACAAGCACAGGTTGCTGATTTACAAAATACGTGACCTGCTTGAGCCAATCGAAATTCAGTATGCTGAAAGGTTTGCTGAAGATTTTCTCCAGGCCATTATTCAACGTACCATCAAAACTGTTCAGTCAGCTTAATCAAAATTTCAGCCTGTTCCCTTTTGTTGTTTAATCATTAGAATTATGAAATTGAAAATGTCATTTTTCATGCTACTGCTTTGCATTTCCTGGTTGAATGGTCAAGCCCAAACGCAAGAACAACCCAAACCGGAACCACCCAAAGCGATCGATGAATTGCGGTTGAAGCTCAACGAAGACGGCAGCCACTTTATCAAAGCTACTTTCCTTAACCAAGTCTGGTTTCGGGGAAATCAAAGCAACCCTGGAACAACCGTACTGAACGAGCCGGCCAGCAAAACCTTTGATATCGGACTGCGCAGGACGCGGATCCAGCTCTATGGCCAACTGACGGATCATGTCCTCTTCTATTTTCAATTCGGCCAGAATAATTTCAATTTTCTGACGCAAAATGCCGGCAACCGGAAGCTCGAAGTTTTCTTTCACGATGCCCTGGGCGAATACCGCGTAAAGAAAGGAAGCGATCTCTTGTACCTGGGCGGAGGCCTGACCATTACCAACGGACTTTCGCGCTTTAGCCAGCCGAGTATCGGCACCATTATGAGCATGGATGTGCCCGTTTTTGCACAAGCTACGGTGGACCAGACCGACGAGTTCTCGAGAAAATTAAGCATGTACGCGCGCGGTCAACTGGGCAATCTGGATTACCGGCTGGTTTTGAGTGATCCGTTTCCCATTACCACCAACGGCCAAACGCTTCCCGCCCTGACCGCGAATTCATCCTTTGCTCAAATAGGACATCACAAACAGTATCAGGGTTTCTTCCTGTGGAACTTCTTTGATAAGGAGTCACATGCAACACCTTACATGACGGGTACCTACATGGGAAAAAAGAAAGTGCTCAATCTCGAGGCTGGATTTATCACGCAAAACAAAGCGACCTGGACGACCGATGGCGTGAATACAAGTTATCACGCGATGAACCTCTACTCCATTGCTGCCTTTTATGATGCGCCTGTTAATGCCGAAAAAGGAACAGCGTTGAATGCTTATGCCGGTTATTTCCATACGGACTACGGACCCGGCTATCTAAGGTACAACGGACAGATGAATCCGGCCAGTGGGACCACGTTGGCCGGAACCCCCACTGGAAGTTACGGCAACGCTTTCCCCATGTTCGGGACGGGAAATGTGATTTATGCGCAGGCAGGTTATTTATTGAAAAAAGACCTGATGGGAGAAGGTAATGGCACATTGATGCCCTATGCCACAATCCAAAGCGCTAAATATAAAAGGCTGGACAAACAAATGACTGTTTTCGACCTGGGTGTCAACTGGTTCATCAAAGGGCATACTGGAAAGTTGACGTTGGATTATCAAAACCGGCCTGTTTACGATGCAGTTGGTCCTGATTTGATACGTTCTTCACGCAAAAATCAGATTGTGCTGCAGTACCAGATTTTCTTTTGATCATTTTCAATCAGCCCCCACCGCTCCCGGTCGTCTTTCTGATCATGAATACAACAGTTATGACGATAAACAGGAGCGCGATTATGACAATAAGAAACTTGATGGTGAACCGTAGATTGGGATTCTTCACCGCAGGGCACGGAGGTTGGCACAGAGGGAAAAGATTTATCCATTGCCGAAAAAAGTAGTCGATCGACATTAGCGCCAGGATCTCTGTGTGCATTCCTCTGCGTTCTACTATATAACTCATTCCGTCTGTTTAGTTCTCAACGGTGTCTCTCCAGAGGGAGTAATTAACCGGCGTTCGTTTATCAGGGCTAAAGCCCTTATTAATAACCTTGCATTTAACCCCGGCCTTAAGGCCGGGGTTATTGGTGAACGATCTCAGATGGGCTTCAGCCCTGAACTTACCTGAAGGGTTATTATCAAAAAAACATGGGCCCCTGCTTATCGGGGTACACTATGTTAAATGCATTTGTGCGCTATTTTATTTTAACTTTGCTTGGAAACGCCATCCGATGAATTTCAAAGACATTTTTTCCGTAACGCTGATCCTGTTTTCTGTGATTGATATTCTCGGCTCCATTCCATTCATCATCCTTATTCGCCAAAGGGAAGGCAGGATTTACGCGGAGACCGCGACCTTGATCGCAGCGGGTTTGATGATCGTTTTTCTCTACCTGGGTCAATCCATTCTTAACCTCTTCGGCCTCGACGTTGGGTCTTTTGCGGTGGCGGGCTCCATCGTCATGTTTATCATTGCCATGGAAATGATTCTCGGAATCACGCTCATCAAAGATGACCCGGACGCGAAAGGAACCGGTTCGATCGTGCCCATCGCATTTCCACTGATTGCCGGCGCCGGAACCCTCACGACCATTCTCTCCATTCGCGCAGTCTTTGATGAAGTCAGTATCCTGATCGGCATCGTTCTCAACCTGGTGATCGTTTATGTTGTCCTTCGGTCTAGTTCCTGGTTAGAGCAAAAAATAGGCAAGTCCGGGTTCGCGGTGCTGCGCAGGGTGTTTGGTGTAATCCTGCTTTCCATTGCGGTAAAGATCTTCAAAAGCAATATCCTCCTCCGGTGATCCGCATTTACACCGATGGTGCAGCTCAAGGCAACCCCGGTCCAGGAGGATATGGTACCATTCTCAGGTTTGGTTCGCATCAAAAAGAACTCAGTCAGGGCTTCCGCCTTACAACCAACAACCGGATGGAGTTACTGGCTGTCATTGCCGGTCTTGAGGCGATCAAGAAAAACGGCATTCCCGTGACCGTCTATTCAGATTCCAAATACGTAGTGGAGGCCATTGAAAAAGGGTGGCTGTGGGAATGGGAGCAAAAGAACTTTAAGAAGAAGAAAAATCAGGATCTATGGATGCGTTACATTCCGCTGCATAAAAAATACAAGCCCAAATTTGTTTGGATAAAAGGCCACGCCGGACATCCGGAAAATGAACGATGCGACCAGCTGGCAGTTGCAGCAGCTGAAACCGGAGATTTATTGGTGGATGAGGAGTATGAGACCGTGATCGGTGATCGGTAATCGGTGATCGGTGATCGGTGATCGGTGATCGGTAATCGGTGATCGGTGATCGGTAATGGGTGATCGGTGATCGGTGATCAGTAAATCCTGGTAATCCTATAAATCCTGTAAATCCTGATCCCTGATCAATCCTGACCATCCTGATTCAGACCCTTGTCTCCGTCAGTTCAATCCCCAAGGTTTTTAACTCCGCCAATACAGGCTCGTAAATTTCTTTCTTTGTAGGGATGACCACGCCCCGTTCCCTGATCTTCCCCTGAATCAACAGTTTTGCAGCAATTGCCAGGGGCAAGCCCACGGTCTTCGCCATGGCCGTCTTTGCCGAGTCGTCGCCCTTGGCCACCAGGGAAGACTGTATCGCTTTCTTCTTTCCATCTTGAACATAAACAAACCGGTGCCACATCACCACCAGGTCTTTGTCGTCCGGATTGAGTTTCCATCTGTTATTTAAAATATGCTCGAGAATTTGGGCCGGTGTTCCACCCTGCAATCCGATCAATCTATTTTCAAAAAGACCCGACCAAGTCAACCGCTGCATTTCCGGACCCGCAGACCGCAACTTGAATTGCCGCATTAATTTTTCTTCAACACTATGCCGTTGATCAAAATCCAGGAACGCGTTGATGAAATCGCGATGAGTCATGGTCTCCACATGCTCCATTTTAAAGGAATCATCAGTGCACCCCAATTGGACTAACACATCCCAGGCCGCGCAATAACCGTTGTTCCTTAGTGTGCCCCGGAGTATTGTTTGAATACCTTTCAATTCATAGGTGTCGACATACTTCAATGAATCACGATTGGCATATCCTTCATAGTCCCCATATCCGGGAATGGACACATTCGTAATCCGTCTGAAAAGCTGCTGGTAAGGGATGTATTTGTATTGACCTTCCGACAAGAATCTTGCAACTCCTTGTCCGGCCATGATCACGTTCCGCGGGTTCCAGGTGAACTTATAGCGCCATGGGTTTCCGGGATCCGTTTCCGGCGCTATTAGACCCCCGGTAAAGGATTCAAACGAAAACAATTTTCCACCCTGCGATCGGATCTGATCGATTACCTGCATTGCGCTCATGTGATCAATACCTGGATCCAGACCGCACTCATTTAAGAAAAGCAGATCCTTTTCCCTTACTTCTTTGTCAAAAGATTGCATCTCATCTGACACGTAACTTGCGGTCAGCAGATGTTTTTTTTCGTGCAGGCACAATTCCGCAACCCGCGGATGAAGATGCGCAGGAATCATCGAGATCACCACATCGGCAGACCGGATCGCAATCCGGCTGTTCTCAACATCTTGTATATCAAATCGGATCGCAGGACATTTACCTGATGCGCGTTCCTCAGCTGCCGCCAGCATTGCGTCCCCGATCGTCGTTGTCCAATTGAATTCAAAACCGCGGTCGAGCAGATAGGCAATCAGGGAAGAGGACGACCGGCCGGCGCCCAACACCAAAATAGAAGCGGACATAGGGAAAGGGGATCAGTTTAGCCCTCCAATTTATCCCGAATTTTGGACTTAAATTCTTCGTAAATCGGATTTCTCCTTAACTTTCTAATCCTACCATATAATTGATTATGAAAGAGTTCACCTTTTATAATAGCCTTGAAGATCTCGATTCTGAATCGAAATACCTGGTTCACAAGGCAAAGGATGCAACGGTCAACTCGTATGCGCCTTATTCCAAGTTTCTTGTCGGAGCAGCCCTTATTTTGGAGGATGGCAGCGTTGTGGTTGGAGCCAACCAGGAGAATGCCGCCTATCCTCTGTGTATGTGCGCCGAGCGTGTTGCGCTCTATGCTACCGCTTCCCAGTATCCCGGTAAAAGGATTGTCAAACTGGCGGTCGTTGCCCACCGGAAAAACCATAAGGAATTAACGCCTGCCACCTGTTGTGGGGCATGCCGTCAGGTTATGGTAGAGTTTGAGAATCGCCAAAAAAAGCCATTTGAGGTGATTATGCTGGGCCAGGATGAAAAGTGGATCAAATGCTCGTCCGCCGTCTCCCTGGTTCCCTTTAACTTCGGAATAGACTCGTAGAACGGCCTGGAAATTCACTAAAACCATTTTCCAAAGCGCTAAAATCCCCTAATTTCAGCCCCTCCGTTTTAGTTTGCTTGGCCGGAGATTAAACGCGTGTAATATTTAAGGGAGAATAGCCCCCTCCATTGGCACGAGTCAACTTATTTTTGGGCTTCCAAATCGGAGACGGCTATCAATACGGCCAACAAAATACGAACCTAGTGATACAGGACATTGACATAGCGGACTTAAAAAAAATCACTGAACTGATTCAGAAGAAGCATGGCTATGATTTCCGGAATTATGCCATGTCCTCCTTTAAAAGGCGGATGCTTCGGATGTTGGAGTTAAAAGCGCTTACGGTGGACGCGCTTCTCAAAAAGCTAACGGATCAGCCCTCCTTCGTGGACGAATTCCTGGATGAACTTACCGTCAATGTAACCGAGATGTTCCGGGATCCCGGATTTTGGCGTGTCATGAGGGAGGAAATTATCCCCGGAATTCTGTTAAACCATAAGCAATTCAAGATTTGGCACGCCGGCTGTTCTTCCGGCGAGGAGGTATTCTCGATGGCCATCTTGCTCAAGGAAATGGGTATTCATCATGACGTTACCATGATCGCAACTGACCTGGATGTAAATATTCTCGAAAAAGCGAAAATGGGGTCCTATCCTATTAAGAACATGGAGCTAAACGAAAAGAACTACATCCGTTTTCAGGGATCCGGTTCGATCAAGGACTATTATAAAGAAGAAAACGGCAAGGCTGTATTTGACAAGGAACTTGTCAGCAATGTCTCCTTCCGCAAGCACGATCTTGTGACGGGCGAAATATTTAACAAGTTTGACCTGATCCTGTGCCGGAATGTAATGATCTATTTCAACCAGGCGCTGCAAAACGATGTATTGAAAAAATTCCACGAGAGTTTATTCAAGTACGGATACCTGGCGATTGGATCGAAGGAGTCGCTGATCTGGTGTGACATTGCCAGTAAGTTCATCGTGGTGAACAACGAGGAAAAAGTTTATAAAAAAATAAAGGACTAGGGACGCTGCCCATGAATAATTACAACTTAAATAACAGCTATAAAGCCGTTGTAATAGGGGGGTCAGCAGGAAGCTTCCAGGGGATTGTCAAAATCCTGTCGAGGTTGCCAAAAAGTTTCCCACTGCCTATCATCATGGCGCTTCACCGATTGAAGCACGTGCGCAATGGGTTTGTGGAGGCCTTATCGATCAAAAGTGTAATGCAAGTAGTAGAACCATACGATAAAGAACCGATCAAAAAAGGAGGGGTTTACCTCGCTCCTTCCAACTATCATTTGTCCGTGGAGTTGGGCAATTACTTTGCCCTGTCAACGGAAGAAATGATAAACAACTCGCGACCTGCTATTGATGTCACGCTGGGTACAGCGGCCTATGTCTATCGCGATAAGTTGATCGGCATTTTATTGTCGGGGGCCAACCGGGACGGGGGATTGGGTATGAAGCACATCAAAGACAAGGGTGGTATCACCATTGTTCAGGAACCCGGTGAGTGCATGATCGATGCCATGCCGCGCGCTGCCATGGCCATGACCCAGGTCGATCACGTGATGGGCGTAGATCAGATGATTGATTTTTTAAATGAATTAGACAAACAATACAAATGAGCTTAAGGTTTTTACGTGTGTTGAAAGATTCCGGCAAGCTAAGCCTGGCCGTTACGGTTGTTTTCTTTGCCGGCATGCTGTACTCGGCGTATCTCCTGTTTACGCTGCCACACAATCTTACTATCAGAGGGGGGCTGCAAACTTTGGAATTGACCTGGCCCGTGTTGATCAACCTGTTTATTGCCATCGGCCTGACCTTTCTCGCCGGTATTGCAGCCATCAACATCATTGTGCAAACGCGCAAGGAAACGGTGGTCTATCTTGAAAAGAGAGTCGACGATCAGGCGGCTCAGCACGAAGAAGCAACTGCAGAGGCCACAAGGGACTTTACCTCGTTCAAGGCTGTTCTACAGCAAGCAGAAGGCGAAGCTGACGTCTTGCAACACGGCTTAAACGCCATTTGCGTGCAGTTACAAGCCGGCCAGGGTGCTATCTATCTGACAAAAACGCAGGATGGAAAGCGAATCGTAGAATTAAAATATGGTTTTGCACTCGCCATCGGCGAAAGTTCCAATATCCAGGTGGAATTTGGCGAAGGGCTGATCGGGCAGGCCGCCGCCAGCGGTAAAAGTCTTTATTTGGATGAGGTGCCCGAAGGCTATATCACCATTGTCTCCGGATTGGGCACTGCTTCGCCCAGATTCCTGACGATCGTGCCGATAAAACAGGATGAGGAGGTAAAAGGTGTATTGGAAATTGCAACCTTCTCCCCAATCAATGAAAATGTGCGCACGCAGGTAGAAGAAATGGGACGTGTATTAGCAGAAAAGATTAATTAACCTATTGAATAATTCAAGCCATGTTCAGAAATTTTAAAATAAGCGCAAAAATTACCGGGTTAATTGTTGTCATCTCCTTGCTTACGGTGGTCGCCATCGGAGTATTTACCTATCAGTATAGTCTCGAAAGCACGCAAGAGAAATACAACAACAACCTGGTAGTGGTGGCCGACAACCGGTCGCAGCAAATCAATCATTACTTTGACAATGCCGTCAACTCGTTAAAGTTTCTGCAATTGTCATTAACCGGGTTAGCGCCAGACAGCCTTTCCCACCGGCTGACTTCGATCAGGGACATTTACGCCTTCGAAAACGTATTCGTCGTGAATGGCAAAGGCGTGGTCCTTGCCTCGGGCGGTGAAGACGTGTCTGCCGGTTCATCATTCCCGGATCCGGATGGAACATTTCTTGCAGCCGCTGAAAAGGGGATTCACTTTAGTACGGTTAGGAAGGACAGCTCAGATTACCGGGTATATGTAGGGGCGCCTTTGGGATCAAATTTGCTGATCGCCCGGTTAGGGCTGAACGAACCTTTCAAATTCATTCAGGATTTGCATGGATTGGGTGAGAGCGGTGAGATCTTTTTGACTCAGCAAGACCTTGGCTCGAAAAAATATGTGATCGTCAGTCCATTGCGCAGCGACCCCGGGGCTTTCCTGAAAACGCTGGAGTCCGGAGATGCCGCCGCTAAAGAAATCAAACTTGCGCTGGAAGGAAAAAATAGCTCGGGTCTGGGAGTTGATTATCGTGGTAAGGAAGTGCTCTCCGTGTGGCGTGAAGTCAAAGGCCCTCATTGGGCGCTGATCGTCAAAATCGATGACAATGAAATAAATGGTCAAAGTAAAGCCTTGATCGAAATATATATTTTCGCAGGCCTCGCCATCATCCTGACGGCCATCGCATTATCGATGTTCTTTGCCCGTTCCCTCACGCAGCCGCTTAACTCGATGCGTAATACGCTGGAAATGGTTTCCAAGGGTGAATTGCCCGAAAAGATGAATGGGCACAGCAA
>JBGPGZ010000013.1:0-20296 GCA_041484175.1 Cyclobacteriaceae bacterium
AAATGGAATCCGGCGATTAAAAAAGCGAATGATCAGCAGGCGATCCTGCGGGCCGTACTGGACGGTCACATCGATGTCATTGCCACCGACCATGCCCCGCACACGCTCGAAGAAAAAAAGCAATCCTATTTCAGGGCACCTTCCGGCGGGCCGCTGATTCAGCACAGCTTGGTAGCGATGTTGGAATTTTATCATCAGAACAAAATTAAGCTCGAGAAAATAGTTGAAAAAATGTGTCACAATCCCGCAATCCTGTTTGAAATCGAAAAACGTGGCTTTATTCGCGAGGGCTACTTTGCGGATTTGGTGTTGGTCGACCTCAATAAACCCTGGACCGTAAGAAAGGAGAATATTCTGGCCAAGTGCGGATGGTCTCCATTGGAGGGCACAACATTCAGATCGGCGGTAACCCACACGCTCGTGTCCGGACATTTAGCCTATGCTGAAGGTAAATTTGACGAGCGGAATATGGGCCTGCGGTTGGAATTTAATAGAAATTGACGGCAAAATCATTTTTGTAATTTAGACATGGCTGTCTAACTTTGCATCCTTCAAACGGTGAATGTAGTTCAGTTGGTTAGAACGCCAGATTGTGATTCTGGAGGTCGCGGGTTCGAGTCCCGTCTTTCACCCTCATTCCAGTGGTAAAACTACGAGCGCGCTCGGCCAAAAGCTGGCACTAAACTCCCGCCCTACCCTCGCCCCCTCCAGGGCTTTTTAACTTGCCTGGCGCAGAAGTATTGATTTTCTAAAACAGAAATTGAAATGAATTACAGGCGAAATTATTTGAACAACTTTATTTTTTGGTTAAGTTTAGTTCATGATTTCGTGGCCGGAGTTCAGAAATTATTCGTTGGAGAGAAAGACACAAATACTCTACGAGCGAGGAATATTCATCATGGCAATCCGCTACTACGGTTATAAGGTGAATCTCTACCTTTTGGGGGATTCCTATGTTGAAGTATTCGTCAACCACAAATTGGCGAATATCGAGAAAATTGCACTGCTCGATGCTTCGCATTCGCGTATGAAATTCTATGTTGATCAAATTAAGCTGCCGCAAGAACTCATTGCGCGATAAAAAAACAAAAAGGCCCCGTCGGGCCTTTTTTTTCCAAATATTTAAAGTATTTTTTTATGCCGCGGCCGTCGTTGATTGCTCCACTTTCGCCGACTGCTTGAGGTGGACTGTCTTCTTGGCTTTGTATCCGCAATAGCTGCACTGATAATGCTTGAGAAGTTCACCTTCCTCAGTAGCACTGGGTTGCTTGATAATTTCTTCTTTTACCACCTTGAAAGTCTGGTAATTGCACTCAGGGCACTGAATTGCATGCAGGTGTCCTGCATATTTTTCAATCTTGATGTAGCCAGTCTCTTCATCTTTCCAAACATCGTAGTCAACCGAGAACACATTCTCTTCCGCCTGCATCCCCTCATCAAGATAAGCATCTTCTTCTTCTTCGCTGAGGAGCTTCATGGGCTTGCCGGTCTTTGGAGAAATCCGGGGCTTGTAGCGGAGCACTTTTAGTCTCTTTTCGATGAAGAAGGGATAATAGAACTTCAACAGGTTTTGTACGATCAGTCCTACGATCATTCCCATCATCGAGGTAACGAATATCCGGACAAATACCCACAGGGTACTCAGGCGGGTGATCGTCGAATTAAAGTAAAACCCTGCACCAACTATCATCACGATGGCGGCAATCCACAAAACACTGATTTCATTCTTATTGATGAAATCATACCTGCTCTTGCTGTCTGAAGTAGTGGACAAACGGACAAAGTATCCCAAAGCAATGAGTATGCCCGCGGCCCAACAAATGTAGGCCAGATTAGCCGCCAAATTATTCCAGGATGCGAACTGGGCTGGGTCTTGTTCTATCGGATCCATAATGGTATTCTTTTTCGTTTTCGTTCAGGATAACAAATATAACAAACTGACACTTATCGATATCCGCTAAGGCCAAATATAATAGAATTCATATCAATTTAACCCCGAATTATCTAAAAAAACAAGCGAATTGCCGGGTTTAACTCTGAAATTGTAAGGCCAAGTTCACAAACTCTTTAACGGCTTTAAGTGCCGCGGGTTCGTTTTCATACATGCCCATATGACCGGTTTCCTCCAACCCCAAAAAAAAGGGAAATTTCATTCGGCGTGATTGGGCAAGGATGTCACCATACGGGATGATTTTGTCACGTTCACCGGCAATCATGAGAACAGGCTTTGGGAATGTTTCCAGTACATGGTCCCTGGCGGGCCGGTCTCTCATTGCCGTTGCGTACGCGATCAGGGTTTTTGGTGATGTCTGGGACGCAATTTTATGTACTTCTCCGATCGATGGGTTATCCTGTTGATGGAAGAGATTGGGCACGAAAGTGTCGATAAATGGATCGACGCCGTTGCGCGAGACGAAATCGATCACTTTGTTTCTATTTTCTCTTTTTTCGACCGGATCGGCATAGGCCGTGGAATGAAAAAGCCCGAAACCGGGAAACCACTGCGGTTGTTTTTCCATCATTGCAAGAACGACGTAACCTCCAAGGGAATGACCGATTACGATTGGACTGTCAATTTGAAGACCCTCAATCCACTCCAACATCGTCAAGCTAACATCCGTTATCGAAAAAGGAATGGGCGGAAGAGGGCTTTTTCCAAAACCAGGGAGGTCGGGGAGTATGACTCGGAAGGTTGATGAAAGATGCTCCGCCAACCGGTCCCAGATCCGGTGCGTCTCGCAAAAGCCATGAATCAGGATCAACGGATGGCCTTTCCCTATTTCCTGATGGAAAACGGGTTGCATGTGTCAATGGCTTTTCGCCACCGGCTCGAGCATGCTGATCACCGACCGCTCAATCCCTTGCGGGTCAAAACCACATTCGCGATGGAGTTCAATTTGTTCTCCGTGCTCAATGACCCGGTCCGGAATACCCAACCGTTTCACTTCTGCGGTGTAGCCATGATCAGCCATGAATTCAAGTACCGCACTTCCAAAGCCCCCCTGGATGCAGCCATCCTCGACCGTCAGGATTTTCTTGTATTTCGACAGAACTTCGTGCAAGAGAACCTCATCGAGCGGCTTGACAAAACGCATATCATAGTGAGTTATGTAGACCCCGCTCTTTTCAAGTCTTTCACATGCCTCGACAGCATAGTTACCGATGTGTCCAATAGTAAGGATCGCGAGTTCCTCACACTCCCTGATCTTTCTTCCCGTCCCGATCTTAATTTCTTCGAAAGGAGTCTTCCACGAAGGCATCACACCCTGACCGCGCGGGTAGCGGATCGAAAAGGCTTGTTCTTTTCTTGGAAGCTGGGCGGTGTACATCAGGTTCCTCAATTCCGATTCGTTCATCGGTGCCGATACGATCATGTTCGGCAGACAGCGAAAGTAAACAAGGTCATAAGCGCCGTGGTGAGTCGGGCCATCGGCGCCCGCAAAGCCAGCCCTGTCCAAACAGAAATTCACGGGAAGGTTTTGAATGCAAACATCGTGGACCACCTGGTCATAGCCGCGCTGCATAAAGGAGCTATAAATATTGCAGAACGGCACCAACCCCTGCGTCGCCAACCCGGCGGAAAACGTAACGGCGTGCTGCTCGGCGATGCCGACGTCAAATGCCCGCTCCGGCATTTCCTTCATCATAATGCTCATGGATGACCCCGAAGGCATGGCCGGTGTGATCCCGATAATCTTATCGTTGATTTTGGCCAACTCCACCATCGTGTGACCAAACACATCCTGGTATTTGGGGGGCTGGGGCGTATCGTATACTTTCTTGTGAATTTCGCCCGTGATCTTATCAAAGGTACCGGGAGCGTGCCAGGTGGTTGCATTTCCATTTTCCGCGGGTCCATAGCCCTTGCCTTTCATCGTAACACAATGCAGTATCTTCGGACCTTTGATGTCTTTCAGATCATTGAAAACGGCGACCAGGTGATTCACATCGTGACCATCCACCGGTCCGAAGTATCTTAAATTCAGCGACTCAAATAAATTGCTTTGACTCAGCAGGGTCGATTTAATACCTGTTTCAATTTTCGAAACAATCTCCTGTGCATTTTTCCCAAAATGCGACAACTTGCCAAGCAAATTCCAGACGTCGTCCTTGAGTTTGTTGTAAGTCCTGCTTGTAGTAATGTCGGTGAGATAATCTTTCAAAGCCCCTACATTGGGGTCGATAGACATGCAATTGTCGTTGAGAACAATAAGTAGATTGGTCTTCGACACGCCGGCATGATTTAGCCCCTCAAAGGCCATGCCGCCCGTCAACGCCCCGTCTCCGATCACCGCTATATGTTGCTTCTCCTCGAGGCCCTTGTACCTGGATGCCTCCGCCATTCCCAGAGCGGCCGAAACAGAGGTGGAAGAATGACCGCCTCCAAAGGTATCATACTCACTTTCCCTTCTCTTGGGAAAGCCGGAGATACCTTTATAGACCCGATTCGTGTGAAAAATGTCACGGCGACCAGTCAGGATTTTGTGCCCGTAGGCTTGATGTCCTACATCCCACACCAGTTGATCGTCCGGGGTATTGAAAATGTAGTGCAGCGCAACCGTTAATTCAACAACGCCCAGGCTGGCGCCAAAATGACCTCCGTAAACAGAAACATTATCTATGATAAATTGCCTTAACTCATCGCAGAGTTGTACCAATTGCGCCTGATCCAATTTCTTCAGGTCCGCAGGGCTATTGATCTGCGACAGCAACTTTCCGGGTGTGATCAGCATTTCAAGGGCATTATCTTATTATCCCAAACAACCGCCTTAAGGTAACTGTTTTCATTTGTTTTAATAAAACCGCGTGCAAATTTACCGTTCCCTCCGCCCCCCTCCAAATAGGGCGTAAACTTGTCTAACCGGCGGCCTATGAAAATAAATCCTGAGAATCGTTAAAATCATTAAATCATGGTCTAATTTCGCCCCCACATTTATGGCACAGGAAAATTTTGAAATACACCTCCCGCTGTTTGAAGGTCCTTTTGACCTTCTCCTCTTCTTCATAGAGCGCGACGAATTGGATATTTACGATATACCGATCTCCAAGATCACCAACGATTTTCTGAACTACCTTCATCACCTTGAAACACTAAACGTGGAGCTGGCAAGTGAATTTATCCTGGTGGCCGCTACCCTGATGCGCATCAAATCCAAGATGCTCCTCCCTCGCCCGCAACTCGATGAAGCCGGCAATGAGCTGGATCCGCGAGAAGACTTGATAAAACATTTACTCGAGTACAGAAAATACAAATCAGTGATCGACCATTTTCACCGGATGGAAGACGTGGAATTGCAAAAGGAGAAGCGCGGCAATATCCTGAAAGAGTTGAAGCACCTTGCAGAAAGCACCAACGTCGAAGCTGAACTTCAGGACGTGGACCTTTTCAAGCTGTTGATGGTCTTTGAAAAAGTCTTGAAGCGCCACGAGGATGAAAAGAACCGCCCGATCCACGAAGTAATGCAATACCCCTATACCATCGAAGGACAGAAAGAATATATCTTGAATGAGCTCGTCAATAAACCAAGACTGTCGTTTACTGAGCTGTTCGAAAAGAACCACACGCGCGTCGCACTGATTTTTAATTTCCTTGCCATTCTGGAAATGCTTTCTATTGGTTTGCTTGACCTGCAGGTTGGCAATGGCTTTAATAATTTTTGGATCATCCGCAAAGAAGGGGTGGAAGCAGGATAGATTGATGGCGTTGGTTTATGGCCGCAGCGTCTTATTTCTTATCCGGTGCTGCACTGATCACCACAACTTTGTCGCTGGTGGTGGAGGGCACGGTGATAGTTCCTGCAATTACGGGCGCTGTATTGAATACTTGCCCTGTTGTAACATCGGTCCACTGGGCCTTATAACTCCCTTTCGGGAGATTCAGTTTTATTTCAAACGCCTTTCTGCTCATGGATTCGAAATAGATGATCCATTGATCAGCTCCATCGGTAAGGGCCTGCGTCATCGCTCCGGGAGCACTGGCGACCAGGGAATGATCGGGTCTAAGGTTTACAATGGGAAGTCTATCAAAGAAATGTTTAAGGATAGTCAATTGTGCGCGCAACCTTGGGCTGCCGCCGCCAGGGGCTTTGTAAATGCTGTCGCTTCCGTTCTCTGAGCCAACTGAAAACGAATAGTCAAGCTGATTGAACAAAGCGCCTCCAGCCATGAGAAACCGCCAGGCCTGTCTCCGGTAAGTTATGTCGGCTCGTCCCGCAAAACCCGTTTCATTAAAGCCAATAACCTTGTTGAGATAATAGTTTTCTTCAACAGCCTCCGGAAGCGAATAATGAAAATTGAAGATAGAAATGGCCGGGTCGGGATCGGTGATTGGATAATGAAAATTGCTGATGTTCTGTGAAATCAGGTGTTTGCCACCGAATTGACTCTCTTCATCAGTGATCCACCGGGCGACTTGCCGTTGCCATTCGTTTGAGCGCTGCGAAACAACCTGCAGTGTAGATGTCCACTCTTTCTCAGTTCCGTAATCGTTTCGCCGAAGGACGGTATCGGTTTGGTCCGCCCACGGTTCATTTTGAATTTCAAAATACAAATTGTCGAATTCATTTAATTCCCGCACGAGTTTACGGGTATATAGTTCCTGATACGTCAAAACATTGCCGTTTTGCAACGTGTTTGCAAGTTTGGGAGGTATCTTGTTCGTCTGATTGATATTGTTATCCGCATTGAACGCACTATAGTTCCAGCCAGCGCTGTAGTGAGCAGAAAAGAGATTTATTTCAACGATGACTCCGTTCTTGCGGGCTTCCGTCATGAAATCCTTGAGCCTCACAAAATAGGCTTCATCCCATTGGTTCAGATCAAATTTATTTCCTCCCAATGCATATCCGTCAACGGTACTTCGTTTCCACGGCAGTAACAACTTCCCCGCTGCCGGTGCCAGGGTATTTTTTTGAATTCCGAAATCACCCAATTTTTCAATGTAAGCTCCTGTAAAGAGCCGGGTTGTATTTAGTTCATCCTTGTGCAGCGCTTGCAGGTATTGCTTGTAATCAAAAGCCTGGTTCACAACCGAACCGTAATGCTCTCCAGAGCCGATGATCACCATCGCTTTGTTTTGGTAAAGAAAATAATGCGGGTTTTGCGGATGCAGTTGCAGGGGTTGACTGGTCTGGGCAAAAAGCGAGAAAGAAAAGGAGAAAAGATAAAGCGCCGTAACAAGAATTTGCTTTGGTTGAATCATAATCATGAAAGTTAAAATCGGATTCCTCAAATCCTCCGTTGACCCTGGACGAAGGTAGCAAAAGGCCCACCCCTGTCGACTGTAAAAATTGTGAATATTTCTTACGAATGCCAGAACATTGAAGAGAGCACGAAATTTTCATTTAAAGAAGTTGACTCATTCCGCCAATGCTGGTACGCCGCGCTCGCTGCTGGTGAAATCGCCGCCGGACCGGAAGCGCAGGCGTGGCAAAAAATCTTAGCCACGGATGACACAGATTAACACAGAGGATCAGTTTCAAGTTATGTATCTCTAACGGATATTCATTTTAATGGAGGTTTGATAGTCCGTGTAGTGGCGATATTTCTTGACATTCAACCACAACACCGTTAAGGAATCCTGAGTCGCATGATTTCGTATCACAAAAGGGCGCACATTATCAAACTCAGAATTCTTAGTCATCTCCAGAATATTCCAATCTTTACCTTGGTTACGCGTAGCCCATTTTTCGATTTCAAATTTCCCGTTTTCTACGCGTGACAGATACACCGTGGAGGGATCTTCATGGTCCAGTACAATTCCCCCGGAGTAATTGGGTTCGCGCTCAATTTCTCCCGGTCGCGTTTGCGGAAACCAGCGGCCGGAATTTATCAATGCGTGGTTGCTCCATTGTTGATGATCCCAGACGCTATAATAATAAACATGGGTGCTGTCGTTGGGAAACCGTGAATACACAATCACTGGATCGCCTTCACCATTTTCGGCCACGTCCCATATCCAGGCTTTTTCCCCTGATTTCACTGCGTCATAAACGACATCGGAATTTTGGGGTTTCAATGGCAATCCCGACCAGTCAGCTATTTTGTCGCCGTTTGCTTTATAAAAAGCGCCCTTGTAATATTTTGAATAGTAAATCGAATTTGTCACTTCCTCCCTCGGATGACCGTCCGTAAATGCAAAGTGGATGACATCCTTGTTGTTCGACGCCATTTTCAGATAGGGGCGTCTGTCTTTGTAAATCCTGTCAGGAAGTATCAATATTTTTCCGCGATCCCAATTTTTTCCATTGTCGACCGACGTTGAGAAATTGGGCTTATGGTCTGCTCCTCTCCAGAAAAGATAAAGTTTGTTTTCTTCGTCCGCCAATTGGCAAATATTGGTGTATGTATACGTGTTTGAAAGTCCTGCATAGACAACCGAGTCGTTTAGTCCAAGCTCATCCACCGGATCCCATGCTGATATATCTTCTGCGTTCCTGGCCCTGTCCATGTAAATGGGTTCCTGCGTATCGTGCTTTGAATAAAAGACCATCAGTTTGCCTTCATTATCAATAAACAAACTTGGGTTGTTATGATCATCTTTCTCCAAGTGGTTGCGAAGGGCTTTTGTTTCAATGCTTTTCAGATCATGATCATAGAATCCGACCATGATTGAACCTGCACTGTCCACCCATCCGGCGTAGGTTCTTCGGTGCTTCCCTTCAAAATAAATCGCCCGAGGGTCTGAAAACCAACACCATGCACCATTGTCCGTCAACGACAAATACGATTCCCCGCTATGTGCCCTGTCATTTTCTGATCTGCTGCCGCAGCGATCAAATATTATGACAACAAGGCTGCACAAAAAAATTGTTTTGCTGTTTCTCATCGCTCTTTGGATCCGATATTTCTCTCAAAATAAATTTTTGTTTTTCGATAATTCTTTTGCTCTGTGATAAGCCAAAGTTGAGCACCGCTAATATTGGTGGATCCAGTCAATGGCCTTAACGATTTCTGCATCCTCTCCAGTCTTGCCGCTTTGCACAATCCTTTCATCAGGTATGTGATTGCGATATAACAGTCGGAGTAACTGCTGGCAGGGCCTGCAATCTGAAGCGCCGTGGTCCTGAGCTTGCCCATATCAATAGAATCTCTCACCAATGAATGCTTGGCAATGGTATCACAAGCCGCCGAAATATATCCTACCGCGAGCATTCATAACAACGGATCAATGGAGGCCTGACTTTTGCTACGGTATCCACCGCGTTCCCAGTGGGACATAACCCAAGGCGAGCCCGAGGAGCAAGTACCCCACAAGATAGATCCAGGAGCCATTGTATCTCTTGTTAAACAGATCCACGATGCCTCCCACAAAAAGCCAAATGAGTAAAGAAGAGACGCCACTCAGAAAAACACTCCATGCATAGCCTCCCGGTGAAGCATTGTCATCGATCCTTTTGATAATAACAAACCCGGCCAGGTTGATAAAATAGATGAGTGTCAGGTAGATGTCGATATGTGACCAGTCTATTCTTAGTTTCCTTTTCGGCTTTTCGTTTTGGTCGGCGACCAGATCGTTCTGTTCGCTTTGCGCGGACACTTTGCTCTTCCCGAATTTCCTTATATCATACTTCAATCTGTTTTCGGGATCGGACAGAATTTCATATGCTTCCTTTACTTCCTTGAAACGTTCTTCAAAGAACGCATCGCCTTCATGCTTGTCGGGGTGGAATTTAGCGGCATACGTCCTGTACGCTTTCCGGATATCCTCAAAGGAGGCGTTCCACTCAAGGCCGAGGATCTGATAATAATTCTTGTTCTTATCCGCCATGGCTGCCCCTGGTGTGCTTACGGTTTGTATTGCCCAACCTACAAGCGAAGATAGGATTTATAAATATTCAGCGTATGGTGTGATAATAGATGAACGAGTGAAGCTGGCCATTTATCTTAGCAAATCGCCTTTCAGGCGCAGCAGTTCGGTTTCCGCTGCCTTGGCGTTGTAGCGCGCAAGGATCAATTGGCTATACGTGTCGGCCGCAGTTTGCTGAGCGGTCCGCAACTCAATGTAGGTGGCTACACCTCTCTTGAAACTTTCCAGGGCTATAAAAACGTTTTCCTTTGCCAGTAAAATATTCTCCTCTTCAATGATCAGCGCTTTCTTGGCATTTTCGTAACTAACAAATGCATTGCGCACCCCCACCAGTGCCAGCGCTTTCTGTTGCTCATAGACGAGCTTCTGGCGCTCCAGGGTAATCTTGGCCTGGTTTGTCAGCCGGGTAATATTGAAACCGTTCAGGATTGGCACGGTGATAGCCACGCCGTAGTTGTAACCTTTATTCCGGGCATATTGCAAAGAAAACGGGCTTGTTGCTATTGCATTTTCAGTCCGGCTAAAATTATATGCCGAATTCAGGCTGATCACGGGAGAACGAGCGGCCCGGTTTTCCCAAATGGAAATGTTGGAGATCTCAATATTCTTTTTTGCCGCCAGTAATGTTTGATTGGTTTTTTCAATATCGGCGATGATTTTCTCCATGGTCAAACCGAGATTGATCGGGATCGTGTCGGATATTTCATACACATCCGGAAGACCCATACCCAACAACCCGTTGAGTTGATCTTTTAGCTGTTGAATAAGCGTTTCCTGCTGCAGGGCCAGGATGCGCTGTGCATTGTAGTCCACCTTGGCTTGCAAGAGCTCGGGCTTGCCACCCGTGCCAACCTGCAATTTCTTTTCGGCCAGTTTCACTCGCTCCTCATTCACACCGATCAACTCCTGGATCGCTTTCAGCTGCTGCTTTTGGCGGACGATGTTGTAGTAATTGGTGATCACTGCTGCCACCGAATTCATCATTTGGTTCCTGATATTCACCTCACCCAATTCTGCTAATTCGGATATGCGCTTTCGCGTTGCAAACATTTTAGTTCCGTCAAACAGGATCCAAGACAACTGGCCGACTCCCGAAAGGTTGGTTGACCGTACTCCACTTCTGATTGTTTCGACGTCTGCAAACGTAACATTGCGGGAGTCATTGGAGCTTTTAACATACGCACCATTTGCATTGAGTTGAGGCAGAAAGGCCCCCTTTGCAAACCGATCGTCATTAAAGGCCGCGGCTGCTATCGCCCGCTGCACGCGGACATCAAAATTTTTCTCCAGCGCCAACTCAACGGCCTCCTCCACTGAAACGAGCTGTGCAACGGCCGGAAAACTGATGAATACAAATACGAATACGTTAAGCGTGTGCCTCATAGACTAATTCCTTGGCTGGCTGCGCCAGTTCCGCTTCAAATACAATGTGTTTTCTTGGTCGGGACAAGTAGGAATAAACAGCCGGTATAACGAAAAGTGTAAGAATGAGTGAAAACATAATACCGCCCACAATCACAACACCCAGTGGAACGCGGCTCGTCGAAGCAGCCCCTAAGGACAGGGCCAGGGGAAGCGAGCCCAACGACATGGCCATGCTGGTCATCAGGATCGGACGTAAGCGCAGACGGGAGGCTTCCAGAACGGCCTCTATTTTTCCGAGGCCCTCCTCCCGCTTCTGGTTTGCAAACTCAACAATCAGAATTCCATTCTTGGTTACCAGCCCGATCAACATGATCATACCGATCTGAGAAAAAATATTGATGGTTTGATGGAAGAGAAACAACGAAAGGAATGCCCCACTGATGGCCAGCGGTACGGTAACCATAATCGTCAACGGATCGATGAAACTCTCAAATTGCGCAGCCAAAATCAAATAGATAAGCACCAGGGCTAGTATAAACGCAAATGAAGTGTTGCCGGAACTTTCTGCAAAGTCGCGCGACGTTCCCGACAACGAAGTGGCAAACGTATCGTCGAGTAGCCTGCCCGCAATTTCCTGCATGATTTTGATGCCATCCCCAACCGTATTGCCGGGGGCCAGTCCGGCCGAAATAGTGGCTGATTTGTAGCGGTTGAAATGATAAAGGGCAGGGGGTGTGGTGGATTCTTCAATTGTAACCACGTTGTCAATGGAAATCAATTGTCCCGAAGAGGTCCGTACGTAAAGACGCTTGAGATCATCGGGATCGTCACGGTCTTCGCGGGCCACCTGCCCGATGACCTGGTATTGCTTGCCGTCTTTTGTAAAATATCCAAACCTTAAATTGCTGTAGGCCAGCTGCAATGTTTCCGATATGGCCTGTACACTGATGCCCAGTTGAGTGGCCTTGAGACGGTTGATCCTGATTTTCAGTTCAGGTTTATTAAATTTCAGGTCGACATCCACACCTTGCAGCACCCGGCTGCTGTTGGCCTCCTCCAGGAACTTTGGCAACACCTGTTGGAGTTTGTCAAAATTATTGTTCTGAATCACAAACTGGACAGGCAAACCACCTCTGCGGTTGACAGAAATTGTCTGCTCCTGAATAATAAACGCTCGCCCCTGCGGAAAACGGTAAAGGTTACGACTAACCATGTCAACAATCTGTTGCTGGGAGCGGTCGCGTTTGTCGGGGTCTACCAGGCTCACACGGACAAAGCCGGCGTTCACGGATCCCGAACCCATAAATCCGGGGGCCGTGACGGTCAAGTCAGATGTATATTCTCCGATGGAATCCATGACAAACTGAGAGAGGTTGTCGATATACTTATCCATGTAGTCATACGAAGTTCCCTCGGCCGCGGTCACTTGCAACCGGAATTGATCCCGGTCTTCCATGGGGGCCAGTTCAGATTGAAGATTGGAGCCAACGTAGTACGCCGAAGCAATGCAGGCTGCGATGATCAAAAAGGCTACCCACCGCGCCTTCATAAACGCCCCGAGCCACTTGCGATATCCGGTTTCCATTCCTGCAAAGAAGGGTTCGGTGACGTTGTAGAACCATGATTTCTTTGCGTTTTCCCGGGTCAGTTTTACACTCAATACCGGCGTCAAGGTCAACGAAACAAAACATGACACAAGCACCGCGCCCGCTACCACGATGCCAAACTCCCGGAACAGGCGGCCAACAAATCCCTGAAGGAAAATAATCGGAAGAAATACAACCGCCAACGTAATAGACGTGGAAATTACGGCAAAGTAAATTTCTTTCGACCCTTCGAGTGCAGCCCTGTATTTATTCATGCCACCCTCCAGTTTTTTGTAGATGTTTTCAGTTACGACAATACCGTCGTCCACCACCAATCCTGTCGCCAACACGATGCCGAGCATGGTCAGCACATTGATTGAAAAACCGCACAGGTACATGATAAAAAAAGATGCTGTCAGGGAAACGGGAATGTCAATGAGTGGCCGGATTGAAATGATGATATCGCGAAAGAACAGATAGATGATCAGCACCACCAATAAAAATGAAATCATCAGGGTTTCCTGAACTTCAGATATGGAGCGCTTGATGAACTTCGTCTGGTCGAGAGCAATGTTTAGCTTGATGTCGGCAGGAACTTCCTTCTTGATTTGTTCGTAGCGCTTATAGAACTCATCGGCGATGGCCACATAATTGGATCCCGGCAGGGGTATCATTGCCAGCCCTACCATCGGGATACGGCTTTCCTTGAGGATCGATTCTTCATTTTCCGGACCCAGCACTGCCTGACCAATATCCTTTAGCTTAATGTCCCCGGAGGCCGTCGATTTGATAATCGCATCATTGAAATCATCTTCCGTATACAGTCGGCCGAATGTCCTCACGGTAAGTTCAGTTGCATTACCTGCAATTTTTCCCGAAGGCAACTCTACATTTTCACGATTCAGCGCTTGTTGTACATCCAGCGCAATCAGGCCGTAAGCACTGAGCTTGGCCGGGTCCAGCCAGATACGCATGGCATATTTCTTTTCACCCCAAATCTGGATGCTGCTAACTCCCTTGATGGTTTGCAACCGCTCGACCAGAACATTGGTCGCGTATTCAGTAAGCTGTAACGGGTTGCGCAGATTGCTTTGCACCGTCATGCTGATGATTGCATCGGCGTTCGCATCGGCTTTTGCCACGGTAGGCGGTGATGGCAAATCCTGTGGCAGCGATCGCACCGTTCCGGACACTTTATCCCGCACATCGTTAGCCGCTGACTCCAGGTCCACCCCCAGGTCAAATTCAATATTAATATTACTGTTTCCTAGGTTGGAGTTAGATGAAATATTTTTGATGCCTGCAATCCCGTTGATCGATTTTTCAAGCGGTTCGGTAATCTGCGACTCGATAATGTCTGCATTGGCCCCCGGATAGCTTGTTCGCACACTAATATTGGGCGGGTCGATCGCAGGATAATCGCGGACACCGAGAAAACGAAATCCGATGGCCCCGAACAACACAATCAGGATGTTCATCACAATGGCAAGCACCGGTCGTCTCAAGCTTAATTCGGATATGCTCATAACCTTAAGCGGTTAGCGTTGTTTGATTCACTGGTAACGTACGACTTTCGTGATCTTCAGCTTTGCTTCGGGGCGAAGTCCCATCAAGCCCGAAGTTACGACCGTGTCACCCACATGTACACCGGTCACAATTTGGACAAACGAGGAATCGCGGACACCCGTTTCCACCACGGTGAATTGCGCCTGCCCGTTCTTGCAAAGAACCACCTGCTTGTTGCGCGCCTGCGGCAGGATACACTGGGTGGGCACCAACATGGCATTATCATTCTTACCCAACTGAAGATTCACTTTTGCAAAAATTCCGGGTACAAGTTCAGGGTGAATTTCGTTAACCGACGCCCTCACCTTTAAAGTTCTCGTGGTCTGCTCTACGCTGCTCTCAGTGGCAATTACGGTGGCGCGATGATAACCATTGCCACCATCTACTTTAAACTGAACGACATATCCCTTGGTGATGTTCTTGACATATTTCTCAGGAACAGAAAATTCAAGTTTTAATTGTTTGTCCTGACGAAGAACAGTAATGACGTCATTGGCGGACAAATAGGCCCCCAAGCTTATATTGCGTAACCCGACGCGCCCTTCATAGGGCGCCCGGATTTCCATTTTGGCAATGGCTATTTTGGTGGTCTCAATATCGGCTTTGAGATTCTCCACGCTCAAGCTACTGAGGTCGTAATCTGACTGACTAATTCCTTTGATATTTAACAACTCGCGCTGACGCTCCTCATTTTTTTCAGCAATTTGAAGCTGCACTTCCAACTTTCGTAATTGGGCCAGCAAATCCTCATCAAATAATCTGACAAGGACTGCCCCCTTGGGTACGATGGCGCCTTCTGGAATGTTTAATTGAACGACTCGTCCGCTTACCTCCGCCTTTATCTGGGTCTCCTCAAAAGGCAACAATGAACCGGGCACTTCCACCTTATCGCTAATGACGTGGGTTTCTACAATAAATCCATCCACCATCATGGGTCCCTGCATCCGTGGACGTCCCAGTTCGCTCTGCTTTTTGGAGCATGCCGCGACAGACAGGATTGTAACTGCTAAAATGATTATCCTCATTGATTATTCTTAGAAACCCTTTTATTCACGCGTAAAACCCGTCTTCTTGTCTTTCAGTTTCATCTGCTCACTGAAAGTTCCAAATTTTCCAACAAATCTGCCTTGTGTACAATAGACACGATGCACATCAAACATCCCGAATAACACTATATTCTTAAGTTCTTAACTTAAAAAGCGAGCAAAGGAAGGGCTTCCTGTTGGATTTCGGGCGGTAGTTCGGATGAAAGGTAAAAATGTGGTTTGAATTCAACCGGGAATTAATTCATTTCTTACAAAGCGCTTGTATAACTCAAGCACCTGAGGAATTACCAATCGGCTTTCATCGTTGATAATTACATGGTCAGCGCGTCTCAGTTTCTCATCTTCGGGCATCTGGCTAGCTATGATTTTTTGCACATCTTTTTTTGTCCTTTGCGGGTCGCGTTCCAGGACCCGCTTCAACCGGATTGCCTCCGGGGCGGAAACAACAATGATCTGATCGAGACCCCGCGAAGAGCCTGCTTCAAAAATCAAGGCAGCCTCTTTAATGACACAGGGCTTATCGCGATGCTCTCCAACCCACCGTTCATAGTCGGCCGCTACCCGGGGGTGAACCAAGTGATTCAACTTGTTTAATTTCTCCTCCTCGCCAAAGACCGTTTGCGCCAGATACTCACGGTTCACACCACCTCCGGAATAATAGGCATTAGGACCGAACTCCTTTTCAATTTGTTTGATCAGGATTTTATCGCTGCCCATCAGTTCTTTTGCGCGCGTGTCTGCATCGTAGACAGGTACCCCCAAGCATCGAAAGATTCTACAGACCAGACTCTTGCCCGATCCGATTCCCCCCGTAACGCCTAGTTGAAGAGGTAGTTGCATAAATTTCACTCGGCCCTCAAAAAAAAGTTAGTACAATTTTAGTCGTATGGAGTCTGTCCTTACCAGGGATGCGTACGAAGGAAGTCCTAAAATAGCAGGAAGCATTTTTCTTCCTCCACTCCGTGCCTCTTTTAAGTCAATCACTGCTCTTACGCCGATCGTCAGTTGATCAAAATCATCCTTCCTGCTTTTTGGAATTTGCACGAGGCAGGGAACACTGTCGTTTTCCATCATGATCCGCGAGGCCATTGGAATATTAATCAGCTCCAGCTTCACCGGATGCTGAACCTGAATGACTTCACCCACTTCAAACATAACTTCCACGACCTCAGGCTTGCGTTGAATCGCGCCGTCTCCCGTCGCAGTTGGTTCAATCTGCTCCCGGAAATCAGCACTCAATTTCTTTTCAGAAAGCTTTATTACGAGCGAGTCAGCAAGGTGTTGAAGAGCACTCCTGGGGCCTTCCACCTGCACGGAATCCGGGAGGACAACGATGGGGCTGATCCTTCCGTAGCCGTTCTTGTAGGTAACGGCCCGCGGGTCGATCACAATCTTCACCATCATAGAGTCCTTGGGTTCAATAGCGAGGTAAAGCGTGTCCGTCACGATATGGTTGATTTTCAGATTTCCCACCTGGCTCGCCAGCAAGGGGGGCAACGTGCTGCCCACAATCTTCTTGGTTTCGGAAGGACGTTCCAATTGAATTACCAGCGGTGGCAATTTCAGTCCAAGGTTTTTGCGCAGCAAATCCCATCCGTTTCCATTGACGTTGATGTAAACATCGTGCGGCAAAGGTTTCGCGGAAACATATTTATGAGCGTCAAACTCAAACTGCAACGGAAAGCGTACGTTCGTTGCGTAGTTCTTATTAAGGGCATTAAAAAACCAAAAGACCGTGGCTGCTAAAAAGCAAAGCGTCACGGCCTTCCAATTGGTGCGGTTGAATCGAAACAGGTTGTTAAGGACCCGGATAACGTTCACATCGGTGATTTCTATTTCTTTGTCAGAGCTGCCTTGGTAGATTCCATTGAAATGGCGGACTTGGACATTTTTATTCTTCCCCCCCGTTCCACTTCCAAAATGATCGTATCACCGTCAATTTCAGCAACGCGGCCATACAGGCCTCCGATGGTCACGACATCTTCGCCTTTCTTTATTTCATCGATAAATTTCTTCTGGTCTTTGGCCTTCTTTTGTTGAGGACGGATCATAAAAAAATAAAAAACACCGATGATCGCCACCATGAAAATGATCGATGTCAAATTGCTGCTCTGGGCTTGCAATAAAAGTGAATACATAAAAGTTAGATTTTAGGCGTGCAAGTTATCCATTAAAACAAACATCCCAAACACTTCCCCAGGTGGTTCCCTCCTGGAAGAGCAGCCGAGACGGTAGGACGGGTGCGGTGAAAAAACCGCCCCTTTCAAATCATTTTTGGGCTCAAAACCGGATAAATTGATTACTTCACCGGCCCGGCGGCTTTAGCCGTTACCATTGCTTTGAAACGGAGCTGGGTGACCTTCGGCCAGGTATTGGCAGTCACTGAAATTGTTTTGTTCTGAACTCCCGATTTTCCATTGGTGTCAAACTCGGCCTTTACAAAACCGGATCCCCCCACAGGAATAGGGTCTTTTGACCATTCGGGAACGGTGCATCCGCAGGAAGGTTTTGCTTCCTGAATAATCAGGGGTGCCAGCCCGGTGTTTTTGAATTTATAGGTATACGAGACTTTCTGCCCTTCGTTCACCGTACCGAAATCGTGATCCACACCTTCGAATTCAACGACCGGGAGCGGGCCTGCCGGCTTTTCTTCTGTGGCCGGCGCCGTCGTGGTGGCTGGAGTAGTGGCTGTGGCCTTGCTATTTTCAATCTGGGCCAGGCGGCTTTCTAATTCTGCAATTCTTTTTTCAGCAGCACGGTCGCGGCAACTCATCAAAATGGCTACCATGGCAACACTCATCATCAGGCGAAATGCGGTTTTCATATTCTCTTAATTTTTATCCAATTCAATTCCTGTTACAATTCAACCCAAAATTATGTTCTGTATTTCAATTTCCAAAGCTTCATAGTCCATTAACAATTCGTTAACTTTTTCTATCGCCCCGGATTTGAGCTAATAATTCATCGACATCTTCCAGCAGCCGCTCCGCTTTGTTCTTGGCCTCCGACACAACCTTTTGCCCTTGCGATTTTGCCTCAGAGGTAAGCGGCGTTTCCTTGCCGGAGACAAGGTCATCCAGGAATTCTTCCAGTATTTTCTTGTACTTGTCCAACCGGAATGTAAGTTTTTCCCGCGTCGCGGAGCCCTTATCCGGGGCGTAGAGAACTCCAAGGATAGCGCCTGCGGCGGCCCCTGCCAAAAATGCGATTAACGTACTGCTTCCTTTCTTACTCATGACTCAAAATTTAGGAGGACAAAGATACAATTTCCTGGAAATAGTTCCCAGTTAACATCGCTGGGGGGTGCACGACAATTCTTACAAATTGAAGCTCACCCCTTGTACATTCTTAGTGTCCTGGTGTCTTGGTGGCCACAAAGTATCCAGCTAAGCAGGCTCATGATTTTGTACTAATAACTCTTCAGGCTCGTTCAGGGCTGAAGCCCATCTTAGATTGTTCATCAATAACCCCGGCCTTAAGGCCGGGGTTAAATATCGGGATATAAACAAGGGCTTTAGCCCAGATAAACGCTCTCGGATTACTTGTTGTCAATCAAGCCTCTTCCGCTTTTTTTCACAGCCCCTGAATTCATCAGTTCTTTGGCAATCACATCCAAAATACCATTGATGAACTGGCGGCTCTTGGGTGTGCTGTACAGCTTGGCAACTTCGATGTATTCATTGATGGTCACTTTCACTGGAATGTGTGAAAAAGTTAACAGCTCTGTAATCGCCATCTCCAAAATAATCCGGTCTGTCAACGGCAAGCGGTCAACTTCCCAGTTTTTGGTATTTTTAGCAATGAGATGTTTGTGTTTTTCATCCAGCTCAATGGTGCCATTGAAAAGTTTTACCATGAATTCACGGTCGTCTTCCCAATCAAGGGAAAGTTTTTGCAACTCAACAGTCTGTGATTCTTCCTTCCACGATTTGATCGTTTTGTCTACCAGGCTACGTACGATATCCTGGTCTTCAGTCCAATGAAGGTCTTCTTCTTCATAATAGCTGTGGATTGGCCCATTCCCCAATATCAATTTTCGCGCCAGATGCTTTATGATTTGCTTGTGGTCCTCGTAGGGGGGGGCCTTTTGTCCGTTAAACTTTTGGAACTCCGTATCTACCTTGATGACGTCGCGAAACCAGCCACGCACCTTGTCCATCCGGTGTTGCCACCCGGTAGTGTTCTTCAGCAAATACTTTTGCAACTCCTGGTTTGCTTTAATTGCCAAAATCCAGGGGTTCTGAACAAAATTGTTATAATCCGCCTTTTTATCACTGGCCGCGGACTCCGCAAAAGCCGCGATTAAACCCAGTACGGAAAAATAGAGTTCGTTAATTTTTTCAACTTCCTGCACCATGTTTTTGCTAAAGAATTGAAAATCTTTCTTTATCCGACGGACATAAACTGACAGTGATTCTTTTACGGCACCATTGACTGTGATATCCGGGCTATCGGCTGTGTCGGGGTTGCTGAATTTTTTTTCAAGTAATTGGCGCGCTATTTTACGCTGCCCTTTCAGGAGTTCTTTGTCCTGAACCTCCATGGAGTTAAGATTAGGCCGGAAATGTTCCTCAATTTGGTCAAGAGCTAGCCCGTAGTTGGCTTCCTTGCATTGCTCAAAGGCGAAAAGACTTTGCATTATTTTTATGCGGAGCGTGCGGCGATTGAGCATAACTGAAAGAACGATCTTATGAACACGCAAATTACAATGAATGCGTTAAAAAGAGAAACCCAAATTCTAATAATCCTATCTTTGCTTCTTCATCAATCCGTTTCAATGAACTAAAACGGCCATTTTTCGTTTCAACAAGTTGCCCCCTTTTCATGAAAGAACTTAAGTACCTTAACAAATACCTGCTTCAATACAAGTGGCACTTGATCTTCGGACTGCTTTTTGTTCTCATCTCCAATGTATTTCAAATCGT
>JBGPGZ010000014.1:0-20132 GCA_041484175.1 Cyclobacteriaceae bacterium
AGATTCCAGGGCGCCCGGTAAGTTTGGTATGACGGGTGCGGCAGGTGCCATCCTTCCGGAAAGCTATAACCAGGCCGGTTCGATGTGGGAACATTTGTACCGCAATGGAAAGGAGTTCTACAATTTTGGCTTTGGCGTTGAGTTTGATGCGGGAAGTTTTCCCGACTCAACCTTCAAATACGGCGGAGTAAGGTATTTGGTAAACTACCCGATTCCGGGTCCCCTGTACGACCGAACTTCCCGCATGTTTCCCACGTTTAACATGGCCATCCCCGACCAGTTTCGCGCCGATGTGTTTATCCGCGAGATCAGGGAAAAATACCTGGATTCAAAAAAGGACCTCCCACCGATGTTGACACTCCAATTGCTGAATGATCACGGGGCTGGCGAACGGTTGCATGCGGGATTTGGATTTCACGAAAGTTACATGGCCGACAATGATCTCGCGCTTGGCCGGGTCGTGGAATTTCTGAGTCACACGCCACAATGGAAAAATATGATGATTGTAGTAACGGAAGACGATGCGCAAGGGGGCCGTGACCATGTCGATGCGCATCGAAGCATCCTGATGGTAATATCACCGTACGTAAAAAGGAATTTCAACAGTCACCGGCATTACAGCTTTGGAAGCATTTTCAAGACCTTCTGGAATGTGCTGGGCATTTCGTATTTGAATCAATATGACTTTGGGGTCAATGATTTGAACGATTGTTTTAGGAATGAGCCGGACCTCACTCCCTATAAGGCGATACCTGTCGATCCCAGGATCTTTGATCCGGAAAAAGCCATGGGTCCGCTGGATGAAAAATTTGACTGGAAAGCCTTCAGAAATTCCCCCGAATTGGATGACCCCGAAGACATGAAGAGGGACATGGCAAAAAAGAAGGATTAAATCACTCGCTGAATTCAGGGAGTTTTGAACAAAAGCGGCTATATTCGAACGCAACCAGCTTGGCTTTACTGGAGTTTATTTTTTATAATGCGCCCTCCAGGCTGATGGACTCAACCAACCCTGATGCGTATTTGATGCAACACCGCTCTTGCTTTCTGCTCCTTTGCGCCGCATACCTGGCACCAGCGTGGTGGCAGGAAAAAACTGCGACAATCAGCTATAACAGATTTGCAAAACCAACGGTTGCTTCCGTTGCTCGATTGGAGGGGGGCATACTGGATTCCGGTCAGGCCGCATTATTTTATCAAAAAGGCCTGACGCTGGAAAACAAGAATCCGGAAAAGGCATTCCAAGCCTTTGAAACAGCCATGCATTTGGCTCGTCAGGACAAGGAAAATGAATTGTATCTGAAAAGTGTCAACAAGCTTGCTGCCCTTGCCAGAAATATCAACCGGGAGACCGACGCATTTAAATGGATCAAGGATGCACTTTTGGTTTTTGGTTCGACCCGGAAAGAGGATCTCCCGTTTGCAGAACTAAATTATTTTGCCGGTGTCTTCTTTGCGGAACTGACAACCGAATACGACGTCGCCATCCAATTCTATGAACGGGCAAGGAGTATCCGGATAAAAGTGCTGGGGGAATGGCACGAGGATGTAGCGAAATGCTACAACGGCTTGGGGGATATTTATAAGTACAACAAATTTAATTTTCTCGAGGCGGAAAAATGTCTTGAAAAGGCGCTGGAAATCAGGGAGCATATTCATCTGGATGACGATTACCAGCTGGCCCGCAACTATTACAGCCTGGCAGCCACGAATCGTTCACAAATGGATTATGAGAAAGCGATTGCTTACGCCATCAAGACCATTGAGCTGGTGAAGAAAACCAAAGATCCGGTCTTTTTGGACCGCACCTATTCCATGGTGGCCAATATTTACCGGGACATGAATCAAATGGACGATGCAAAGGAGTATTACCAGAAAGCGATCGCACTCCACCCCAGCACCCATGAACCTCAGGAAATGCTGGCCGGATATTACATGAACCTGGGTGAAACCTTCCGCTTGCAAAAAAATAATGATGAGGCCCTTGTTAATTTCAGGAAAGGGTATGGTTTGATTAGACAATTTGGGGTGAAGGATAAAATGACGGAAGTCTATTTATTGCAGCAAATGGCGGATGCCCTGATGTCAAAGGGCGAGGATCAGCAATTTCTGAAAGTGAGTCGGGAGCTCAGGAACCTGTTAAGCGATTTGAAACTGATGCAAAGTCGGTCGGCGGCAGAGGAGTTGGAACGAATGGGAAATTACTTCAGGAGGCACAGTCAGCCTGACTCTGCCCTTTATTACTTTCAAAAATCCCTGATGGCAGCAGTCAAAACATTCCATTCCGTGCGATATGAAGACAATCCGACTCGGGAACAGATCGGCATGGACTTTTATGTTTATGAGATCCTATTTGCAAAGTCCCAGTTACTGGAAGATCTGTATCATCGGACCAAAAAGAAGGAGTACTTAATGCAGGCCATTGCCTGCATCGAATTGTCTGAGAAGTTGCTGTCAATCGGGAGAAACACGATTGACATGGAGGAATCCAAATGGAAATTCATGGACTCCCATTTTGACCTTTATGAGAAGGCAATCTCCCAGCTTCTTGAGTTGTCACTTGTTCAACCAGGTGATTCGCTGCTAGGTAAGGCATTCTATTTTTTTGAACGCAGCAAGTCCCAGGCGTTGACGCAGGCGGTGGCCAATGCGGGACTGCGGCAGAAAAGGGGAATGGCGGACAGCATATTGATCGTCCAGGAAAATTGCAAGAAGACGCAATTCTCCCTTCAGGACCAACTTCGCAAGGAGTTGTCGAAACCGTTTCCGGATGAATCCGAAGTTATCCGTTGGCGGCAGCAAATCGTTTCTGTAGACCGCCAAATACAGCAAAACAAAAAACACATAGAGGACAGGTTTCCCGGTTATTTTAAGGTGCAATTCGACGATGCCGTTCCATCACTGGCCGAAATCCAACTTGTAGCAAGGCGGGAAAAAGTTGCTTTGTTGGAATTTTTTTGGGGTACTGAGGATATCTATGCGCTGGGAATTACCGGCGATGACCTGCGCTTTAAGAGGATCGGAAAACGCGATTCCATCCGTGTTCTGGCCGCCCCGGTTATCGCGCATCTGGTCAACGAACAAGTTTCCGTGAGCAATAAGGAATTTTTTGATTTTCGGGACAACGCGTTTCAATTGTTCAACCTGCTCATAAGGCCTTTCGATTCTTTGCTGGTCAACCATCAGCGCCTCCAGATCATCCCCGATGGGTTGATCGCGCAAGTCCCTTTTGAAGTGCTCATCAGCGAAGAAAATAAATCAACGGAGGCCGATTACGCGGCATTGACGTATTTGGTGAAGCAGTATGATGTCAGTTATGCCTATTCCTCCTCGCTGTTGAGCCGTCAGGTCGAGAAAAAATATAAGAAACCTTCCCTGCTCGCCATGGGATTCACCGGGGGTGAGTTTCTGCGAAGTCCGGAACCAGGCAAACCGGAATTGTCAGGCAGCGAAAAGGAACTGGAGGCGCTCGCAGGGCGGTTTCCGGCCGGGAAGTTTCTCAAGGGAGAAGCGGCAACGGAATCCAATTTCAAGAATCTCGCCCCCGATTACAACATTATTCACCTGGCCATTCATGGCAGGGGCGACCCCGGGAAGGACTATTCGTCAAGCCTATTCTTCCGGTCGCAATCCGATTCCCTCGAGGATGGAGAGCTGCATGCCTACGAGTTATACGATTTAAAGCTCGGCGCAGAACTGGCCATATTGGGTTCATGCGAATCCGGATTGGGAAAATCCTATCGCGGAGAAGGAATGATCAGCATGGCCAGCGCATTCACTTACTCGGGTTGCCAGAATGTCCTGATGAGCTTGTGGAAAGTGCAGGACAAGGTAGCCATGCAACTGATGGATGATTTTTACAGAGAGCTGATGGAAAGCAAGCGAATCGACCTTTCTTTGGCGGAGGCCAAACGGCACTATCTTGCGCAGGCAGGCCTTCTGAGGGCAGATCCCAAGATCTGGGCGCCCCTTGTGGCATATGGCAATCAACTGCCTGTCTTTCAAAAGGAAAGGAGCAATTTCTATTTCTATCTGATCGGTCTCAGTGCCGTCTTGCTATTTCTCTTTCTGCTGCGAAAAAGAGCAGCCCGCTGACCTATCGTCGCGGAGGTTTCAGATCGCCGTTTGCAGCGGCGACGAAACTCACGTTGCTGAGTCCCGGACTATTTTCGAGGAAAGTTATCTTGTCAATTCTCTCAGGATCCAACTCGTGGTTCTTCGACAGACCGATGAGCCGATTGACAACGTCCTTCACTTGATTCAAACTCTTGTAAAGTCGATCCTGATCAAGAATAACCCCTGTTTGCCCGACTTTACTTCCGTCGAGTGAATCGAAAATCTCCGAATCGGGGTTCAGGTTCAGGGTAAACTTGATCTTTTCAGGAGAAGGTGAATCCACTCTTAGTGTGAATGAAAAGTTTTTGCGCGGGGTATTTGCCATAATCGGAGGGTTGGGTTTGAATAATCCTATCAATCGTCTTAATAACCTTTTGAGCATCAGAATTTGTTTGAAGTTTCAAGTCGCCCTTTTTGGGTGATTCTTTTTTACAGAAGCCCCGAGGCTGCCTTCAAAATACTTACTCAAGGTAATAAATTTCAAACAGGATTTACAGCATCCCTGATTTCAGGGATATTATATTCAAAAAGACTATATTCGAGAGGTCGATTGCTGGCGGGAATAACGTGTGTTGTTATTATGGAGCGTCGGCCGGGCTCAAACCAATGTGCTAACCGTATGTATTTTTGATGCAAACCCTCTCGCGTGTTTTGCTCTCCTGCGTTCCCCTTGTTGTTCTGGCATGCCAGCGCGACAGACCTTCTCATCCACAACCAGGCAATTCAGTTTCGCAAAATGCTCCGATTCAGGACACGGCCGGGTACCGCCGGGTCGCCGATTCTCTGTTTACAAAGGGGGAGCGGTTCAAGTCGCTGGCGGCGAAGGACAGCAGTCTGTATTATCATACAAAAGCCTTAACTATTAGAGAAGATATTCAGAAGAATGACCTCAGTTTGGCAGAGAGCTATAGGCGGGTTGCCGCGTTAGAATTTGATATTAACCAGTTTGAGACAGCCGACAAGCATTATGAGAAAGCGCGGGCCATAGCGGAGCAGATAAATGCCCCGGTTGGTGTCATGATACCCCTTTATCTTGCATTGGCCAGGTGTAAAGTTGAAATGAACGACCTGCCAACGGCATCCTCCATGGGGCAGTACGTACTGCGTTTGGTAGAGCAGCACCAACCCCAAAATCTTGAAATGCGAGCCAGATGCTATAAGCTCTTCAGCGTAATCGATTATTATAAGGGCCAATACGACAATGCCATCGACGATTGCAGCAAGGCAATGTTTTTTTTCACAAAAGCCGGAATGGATAAGCAAGTGGATAGTTTACATTTTAACATTGCCCTGATTTACCTGAAGCAGCAAAAATATCTTCTTACGATGAGGAATTTAGATATTACGATTGCCAACAATATACAATGGTCGGGGCCAAGCTCGAAATTCCTGGCCGATCTATTCCTGGAAAAAGGTTATACATATCAAAAGTTGGGTTTGTTTGATTCGGCCGCCTTATATTTCAAAAAGACCCTGGCAATACGGCAAAAAATCTTTGGGGAAAAACACGTCAATACTTTTGGCGCCAGGTATACGCTGGGACTTTTTTTTGAGGAACTGGGAAAGTATGAGTCTGCTCTGCAGTATTACCAGACAAGTATCATTTCGCTGGTAAGAGATTTTAATAACGCCGATTGGGAGACAAATCCCAAACCGCAAACCATGGAGGCTAATCCGGATCTTTTCCTAGTGTTGACGGCCAAAGCATCCGCTTTAAAGAAAATGACGGAAAAGGACTCTTTGAATGATCATGTTCTGAGTATTTCGTTAAACACCTATTTGTTGGCGGACAGTGTTCTCAATGTGTATCGCAGAAACGCAATTTATGATGATCCCCAATTGGCGCTCAAAGAATCGTATCATGTGCCCTATGAGGCTATGATGGAGGTGGATTTTGCATTGTACCGGCATACGCGAAAAGAAATCTACCTTGACCATGCACTGAAGATCATGGAGCATTCCCGGGCAGCCCTTTTGCAAGATGCCCTGCAAGGCGCCGAGGCGTTTAGCAAAACGGGGCTCTCAGCGGTCTATAAAGAGAAAGAAAATCAATTGTTTCGCACGCGATCGGCGCTTCTGCTGGAACTGTCCAAAACGAACTTATCACCTTCGGGCTTGGATTCGTTAAATAAAGAACTTATCCGTGCGAATAACGAACAAAGGTCTTTACTGGACCAATTAGCAAAAGAAAATCCCAACTATTTTTTTATTAAGTACGCCGAAATGGCCCCGAATTACAGTCAGGTGATGAAACTGATGAGAGAACGAAACGAAACTTATCTGGAGTACCTGTGGGGTCATCACAAAATATTTATTATGCAAATCGATGGTGAATCTGTACGTCTAAGGGTTGTACCCAGAACGACTGAATTCGATCAGTCATTTTCCATGTTTCTCGCAGAATTGAGTTCGGGTGGTGAGGCCGTTTATGACAGGAAGCATTTTGATAGATATTGCAAAAGCGCGTATCGTCTTTATCAGTTTTTGATCGGGGCCGATCTCTCCAAGTCCGGAAGCAACCACTTAATCATTTCTGCAGATGGCCCGCTTGCGTCGTTCCCTTTTGATGCCCTGATTACGAGGGAGCCAGGTGCAACTGAAGTCGACTATCATCTGGCCTATTTGCTCCACGATTATTCGATCAGTTACGTGCAGTCGGCCGGATTGCTTAAGATGCAAACTTCAATCGCGCGAAAAGGAAACAAGCTGCTTGCATTTGGTTACGCGGGTGATGGAGTTCCTTCCGTCCGGCGCGATGGCTTGCAGGATTTGCCGGGAACCCGGGAGGAAGTTGCCGCAATCAAGGAGGTGATGCAAAACGGGACGAATCACTACTACCTTGGGGAGGACGCGTCCGAAACAACCTTTAAAAAACAAATCGGACAATTTAACCTGGCTCACCTCGCATTGCACGGTGTGGGAGATACGGTGAATGCCCTGCAATCCCGGTTGATATTTCGATCAGATAAGGATTCTACGGAAGATGGCCAACTCTATGCTCATGAGTTGTATGACCTTAACCTGGAACAACTCGATTTGGCTGTATTAAGCGCCTGTGAATCAGGCGTAGGTAAGCAGCAGGCGGGGGAGGGTGTACTGAACATTGCGCGTGGATTTGCTTATGCCGGTTGTCCGTCAATGGTGATCAGCCTATGGAAATTGGATGACAAAACATCCGCAAAGGTGATGAGCAGTTTTTACAAGCACTTATCGGAGGCTGAACCCATTGACCAGGCGCTGAAACAGGCCAAGCTGGATTACCTGGCCAGCGCTAAAGAATTTAAATCGCATCCTTCCTATTGGGCGGCTTTTCTCCCGGTGGGTGAAACCCGACCGTTGGCAATAAAAAAACCCAACGTATGGCGTTGGGTCTTGGGGTTCGGAATTGTTATTTTGATCGTTAGTTTGTTCCTAGGTTCATATCGTCGAAGGGGACGGCGTTATCGATGATCCATTTTGAGATTTGATCCTCGCTTCTTCTCTTGTTCTTGCTTGTGAAATATATCGTTCGGTAGGAAAGCGAATCCATATATCTGATTTCATCTTGCAAGACGGCTTTTTCAACAGGTTTCTTCTTGGCAAAATTGAGAAGCCTTCTAAACATTGAGTTCCTTCGTGGAGCAGTTCTAGCAGAAGGGCTAACAACGGTTGGTGCCTGCAGTCCCTCGATGGGCTCCATGTTTGGCTGTAGCTTTATTATGGTTAGCTTATTATTTTTCTTATTCTTATCAATAAATTTAGCAGTCAGTTCCACTGCCCGCTCTTCATCTGCCGGATCAACCACATCCGTTGCGATAACATAATACTTAGGTCCGCTCATGAGTGGTGTACCACCGATCTCAAGCAGGCAAGGATGAAAGCGCGTCTCAATGCCATATTCCAGACGTCCATTGTTTCCTCGAAAAAACAGGATCGGAAAATCATAATGATCTCTTTTCCTGCTCTTTTTTTGCTTGGGTTTTAACGGGTAAAGAACTCCAACTTTCTTAGGGAATGGTTTACCAACCCTGATCATCGAATTTTGGGGGTGTCCGGCAATGTGTGGCATGGCTTTTTGGGTTTTTGGTTAGAAAATAGTTTTATAACTCACCCCGAAACGTTTGCATAGCCGGGGTTTAATCGAGTTCTTCTAAAAGTTTCCTTGCCTTCTCACCATACGTGCTGCTCTTGCTGATTTCCCACAGAACGGCGCGCGTGCGTTCCATCTTGTTTTGCTTTAGGTAAGCAAGACTCAAATACCATTTCGCCTGTGTGACCAGGTCTTCGTGTTCGGTCAGAATTTTGTTGAACATGATTTCAGCCCTGTCTGCACGGCCCGTAGCCAGGTAAGCGTTTCCCAGGCAAAGTTTTACAATGGGGTCATCGTTTTCAACAATGGCTTTTTCAAACAAACCCACTGCCATCGCATAGTCTCCTTTGTCATACGCCTCATAGGCTTTTGCCTTCCAGGTCTGGGGGGCGTTCATCTCGCTTCGCGTCGTTCCGACGCCGGGGGAATCAAAAGGTTCAAAATAAGCAACAAATAATTTCTCATTCCCGGGCATTCCCTGGGGGCTGAAGACGAAGAACCAGCTGACGACCAGCAGGACAGAAGCCGCCAGCGCGATGGGTTTCCAGTAGGTTCTGAAGATGATCACGCGCGCCGGTTTTTCAGCTGCGCCAACGGTTGGTAAAGTGGACTCCAGGTCTTTGAGTTGGACCAGGTTAGACCTCAGGTGCCCATAACGGATCCCACGGACCAACAGCTTTTCATTCTGGTACAACTCCTTAAAGGCCGGTTCTTCAGAAAGCCTCTGTTCTACTTTTCGGATCTCTTCTTCGTTGAGGCTGTGCTCGATGTAGCGCTCCAGCATGACAATATCGTCGTAATTGTGTTCCATAATTCAGGTTAGTTGTTTTGCGAATTCCTCTTCATAAAATTTTCTCAAACGGCCCATGCACTTGTACTTCTGGTTTTTTGCGGAATCCGTATTCTTGTAGCCCAGCGCCAGGGTAATTTCATCCATTGTCTTGCGGTTGAAATAAAATAGCTCCAGCAGCTGCCGGCATGGGGGTCCAATTTTCTTCAGACACTCATAAACCAGGTCGAGTTTTTCCTCCATTCCGGTTTCCGGATCGTCGGCTACCATCGATTGAATGTAGTGTTCCGGTTCGAAGGGCAGGTTTCGCTGTGCCTTCCTGCCCCACTCATGGGCCAGGTTCTTTCCAACACTAAATAAGTACGTTTTTAAGCTGCTGGTGAGATGGTCAAGTTTGCCTTTCTGAATGTTGTCATAAACGATCAGTACCGCCACTTGAAAAACATCCTTTGAATCGTCTTCGGCGCATTTGAAGTCTCTCATGATCCAGCGCAAGAATTCTGACCGGAAGGACTCATAAAACTGGCTCAAAGCCCTTTGATTGCCTGATTTGATCTGTTGTACGAGTATTTCGTCATTCATAGGTCGGCGTTAATGAAGAAAGTAAATAGAAGTAACCCTTTATTAAAATTAAAACTTTTTAATGAACAAGGGTTACTCGGGGCTCCGGATCACATTAAGACCACACAAATAACCCAAGCCCGTTATGAAAACGAAAATCAAAATCGCCCTGCTGGTCCTGGCGGCCATCGTGGTGATCGCAGCGTCGAGGTCAGGAGACCCGCCGCTTCAAGGAAAAGCAGACACTCTCAAGGGGTGCTACACGCAAGAAGAAGTCCTGTTGTTGATGAATGCCAATGGCTGGTCAAAACAGGAGGCAGTCTATGTGCTTGAATTGTCATGTAAATATCCGGTAACGCCGGATCAGGAATGATCGCATCCAAAGGCAGCATGGGAAGCGTCGTCAGGGTTGGTCAATACAGACCTTCCGCAACATTTGCTTTCTATCTTCCCGCAGATGTGAAAAGTAATGATTATGAAAAGCGAGATGTTACTCCGATGGAAACCGCTTCCAGTGCAAAACAAAACACGGGAAGTCAGGTTAACGCAGGCGCTCCAGATGATGAGGGCCAAAATTCAAATCGCCTTGGGCTTGGTGGTAGCCGCATTGGTCGTGGTCGCTGCGTGCCAAACAGGAGACTTCAACGCAATGAAAGAAAAGATTCTATTATTAAAGTCATTGTTCAGGTGAGCAACTCATTCAAGTAAATAAAATAATTGTATCATGAATCCCATTACTCCAAAAGAAAAAGAAGTGTTGCAGCTCCTGGCCGAGGGCCTGTCAACCAAAGAAATTGCCGGCCGCTTGTTCATCAGCTTTCATACGGTGGAGAGTCACCGGAAAAACCTCCGGTTTAAGTTCGAAGCAAAGAACTCGACGGAACTCATTATGAAGGCCATGCGGGTGCCGGTCCTCTAACGGCAGAATACCTGAATTCAGGGATACCGTTACAGAATGGAATGAAATAAATTGAGCGTGCATCATAGATGCTGTTGTTTCATATGTTTAGGGTAAGCAGGTCGTCTGACCGACGGCCTGCTTTAATTCAAAAGATGAAAAAAAGAATTACTTTATCAATACACATCACCTGGACCCTGTTCATGCTCTTGTTAATGACTGGGTTGGCGATTCATTATCTGTTCTTTTTATAAAAGGTCTTTCAAATTCGCAATTTGTCGTTCGCAATTCGCAGTTCGCAATTCACTAATAATTCACTAATCGCAATTCAGAACAACTCTTTCCACTTCCAGTCCACTCCAGGTGTTGATCCCTTGAGGGGCAGTGTTTTTTTTTAAGTTTAGGCTGAATTGCGATTGATGATTCGCGAACGGCGATTTGCGAATTATTGCAGCCCTACCAATTACTAATTGCTAATGACCAATTACTAATGACCAATATGACCAATAACTGACCTCAGGATCACAATGTCCTGAAGTAGTTCGTTGGGTTTGATATGGTGATTTTCATCATAGCCTCCCCACTGGCTGTTGGCGATGTAATAAAACGTGTTTCCGGAGGAGATGACCCCCATCGTAGGTTCGTTAAAAGCCGGGTGTTTCCGGTCGATGATCGTTGACCTGATTATTTGATGCTGTGAAGGATCCAGAAAATACCGTGTGACCCGGGCCGGCACAACACCATTTTGAATGGCCAGCAAACTGTTGTTGTAGTAACTCAAACCGTCAATTCCTTTTAGGGATACTTCAAGATCACATTTAATCTCGTCAAGCATTTTGGTCTTTACCTCCAGTCGAAACAGGCCTTTCACATAGTCGGAAATAAAGAGATACTTTTCATTTTCGGAAAATGAAAGACCCTGGATATTCCAGAAATCGGGGGAGTTGAAGTACGGCTCTAGTTGGTGCGTTTTTTCATTGACGATGAAAATCGTGTTGTTCTGACTGTCGGAAACAAAGACCTCTCCCTTTTTATTCAGCAACAGATCGCCAAAGACCCCGTCTTTTTCCCACACCGGTCGCTGAATTTTCTCCAGCAATTTTCCGGATTGCAAATCAAATTTGAAAATAGCGGACCGGGCTGAGGAATCATAACCAATCATTTCCTGCATGGGGGAGGAGCACGCCCACAGAACACGTCGCTTTGAGTCGACCTTTATTCCAAAGATGCTCGTCATTCCTTCAAATCCCTCCGGGCAAAAGTCTGTTACCTGACCTTGTGCTGTTACTTTTGCTATTTTTCGTTTGTGTATGCTGCCCAGATAAAAGTTCTTACCCACGGCGTCAAACTCAATGCCTTCGGTATGAAGGCTTCGGTCATGGAGCAGAAAGGCGGTATCAGAATGAATCACCGGCTGTTGCCACTCTTTTTGCAGTTCGAGCAGCGCACGGAATTCAGGAGTGTCTTTGATCGAATTGAAATCGGTAAGCCCCTCCAATCTGAAATTCGCATCAATGAGGATGGCCTTTTTTAGATTGTCAATCGCTTCCTTTTTGCGGCCCGTAAGCGCTGCGGCCATTCCAAGCTGGTATAAGACCCCCTGATGGTAGGGATGAAGCTGATGCGCCTCGTTGATCATCTCATAGAATTTCGGATAGGCTTTTGTCTTGTACGCTTCCTTTGCCTCATTGTAATAAAATGATAAATCCTTGTTTTGACCCAATCCCAAGAGCGCGTGCAACGACAATAAGAAGAGGGCCTGGTATTTCATTTCCGAAAAATACAATTTCCAAGGAAAATAAAAATACCCCGGGGTTAGTCATTGGTCATTGGTAATTAGTCATTGGAAGTCGGTAGAGTCCTGAATAGGGTTGACCGTTTTTGGGGGTTGGTTAAACATTTATTTTTGGACCTTTTATTCTTGATTCGAACTGTTTGGGCGTTAGACCATTTAGACTTTTGTGAGGTTTCCCGTCATTGTACATTTCCACTGCCCTAGTTAATTGTTTTTGTAATGCTTCAAAGCTTGGAGGATCGTAATGTCTTAGGTAACTATTTTTTATTGTTCCATTCAGGCGTTCCGCATGTGGATTTTCATAAGCAGATTCACCCATACTATTGGTTAATCGGTTCTGGGTAAGGTCCAAGAAGGATTTACTATAGTACTGTCCTCCTCCATCAGAGTGGATGATGGGCTTTTGTCCTGGATTCAAATACTTCATCGCCATCTTTAAAGCCGGTATAGTTGTCTCTTCCGTACGTAAGCTTGAGCTGGCGTGAAAACCTTTTATTTTTCGACTGTATTGATCCATTACAAAAGTTAGGTAATAGAACTTATCGCCTATGTCGTAGTAGGTGATATCGCTTACCCAAACTTGGTTTACACTGTTCAACTCGATCTGGTCAATTAGGTTCTTAAAACGGATAACTCCGGAGCTGTCTGTTGTTCTGCGCCAGTTCTTTTTGGGCCTTATCGTCAGTCCTTGCTCCCTGTACCAGGCGTAAAACCGATCCCTGCCCATTGTTTGAGGGCATAACTTCCGATACAGGGCTTGAAACCCCATGGACGGATGATCCTCCCTTACTTGACGGATTATACCAATAAGCTGCTCCTTCTCCTCCAGTTGGCTAAGATCCCTGTTCAGCCGTTGATGAACGTTTTGCTTGCTGGTTCCTATGGCTTTGTAAATCCTATTCATTGGCCATCGGTGTTCTTTTCGATGGAACCAGAACCACTTGAGAGTTGAGAACCAAGTTTTTTTTTAATGTCAATACTGTACATTTCCTCAGCCAATTCAATCATTTTCTCCTTGAACTCAATTTGAATTTGCTTCTGCCCAACTAACTGCTCGAGTTCCTGGATCTTTTTCCTCAACTCTTTGATCTTTTGAGAATCACTCATGGGCTCAATAATTTGACGAACTTGTCTTGCTCGCAAAATCGAATACTTGTAAAGCCAATTATAAACCGCTGTATCGGAAACCTCGTATTCCTTGCTTACCATTCTAACCGTAGTCAAGTTACGCTCAATTTCCCGAACCTTGCCCTTCTTGAAACTCTCACTAAAATAACGAACTTGTCTTTTAGTTGGCTTTATTCTAAATGCCTTTTGATTTGCCATTTTTGATTAGGTTTGAACCATCAAAAACGGTCAACTTATTTCAGTACCCGACAAATTACAGACTTACAGAATTAGGCTTCTTACTCCTTACTTCTTACGTCTCCCTCCCTCACTGTTTTTCGCACCAAGTCGTTCGTACCTCACCCTCGTCCCTCTACCTAATTCAATGCCAGTTCAAGAACCCAATTATTGGTTCGGATTCCAACCATTTTTGTTCCGGTTGACTGAGAATGCCCATTGATAGAGATAAACTGTCCATTATTGGGCATTTGGCATATAGAGCAAAATGAATTCCTGCTATTGCCGACAAAAAGGAATTCAACCAGAACCCAAAACTCTTGCAAAGGCCCACCATTCGTGCTCCCGGATCTTGAATCCATCGTAGATTTGTAGCATCAATCCTGACATCACCTATGGCTCTCCTCAAAAACATCAATCCTTTTTCAAAGATCAACAATGACACCGGTTTTGGAGCAAACGCGACCGGCTACGGCGGACGCTTTATTAACCGCGACGGCACATTTAACCTGCGGAGGGAGGGAAGGTCGTTCTGGGAGCGATTTAATATTTATCAGGTAATGCTTAACCTGCCGCTGTGGAAGTTTATCACTATGATTTTCACTTTCTTTATCGTCATCAACCTGCTCTTTACGGCCGTCTATCTCTGGCTGGGAGTGGAGCAGTTTCAAGGGGTATTGGCAAAGACCTCGTGGGAGAAATTTAAAGAGGTCTATTTTTTCAGCACGCAAACATTTACTACGGTGGGTTACGGCAGGGTAAACCCCGTGGGAGACGGAGCCAATTTTGTTGCCTCGCTTGAAGCACTGATTGGCTTCTTATCCTTTGCCATTGCTACCGGTTTGATTTATGGAAAGTTTTCCAGGCCCAAGGCCCATTTGATATTCAGCGATCATGCGTTGATCGCTCCATACCAGGGCGGCAAAGGTCTCATGTTCAGGTTCGCCTGCTATAAGGAACGGCATGCCCTGACCGATGTCGAAGTACAAGTGAATATTGCGTTGCTTGTAAAGGAAAACGGGAAGTCCGTGTTTAGATTTTATGATCTGCCGCTGGAACGAAAAAGAATTGAAAGCTTGCCGATGAACTGGACCGTGGTTCATCCGATCAATGAAACCAGCCCTTTGTTGGGACTAACGGAAGACGATATGAAGACGGCGGATGTGGAATTGTACGTGCTGATCAGGGGTTTCGACGATGTCTACGCTAATCTCGTCTTAAGGCGCACTTCGTATACGTATGAAGAAATAAAATTCAACCGGAAGTTTGTACCCATGTACCGCGAAAGTGAAAATGGCAAAACGACCATCCTCGAATTGCACAAACTCAATGAATCAGTGCCAGTTGCCTGAAGCTCTTTCGAAACATAAAGAATGAGGTTACCTACCTTTTACAAAATTGTCCTACATTGGATTTAAGAATCATGATCCAACTAACAAGAACATCGATTGTCGTTTTCTGTATCGCAACCATTCTAACCGGTGTATTAGCCTTGGTTAAACGGCCGGCATTTAGGGTTCTTGCTATCACTTCAAAAGCAAAACATCACCTTGACATGATTGCAAGCGCCAGGCCCTTTCTTGAAAAGATGGCGGCGGAGAATAATTTTATGGTCGATATGACCGATGACACGAGCCAAATGAATGACGCGAACCTCGCCCGGTATCAGGTGTTTATTCAGCTACAGGAAGCGCCCTTTGATATGTCCGGCTCACAACAGGCTGCATTGCAAAAATTTATCGAACAAGGAAAAGGTTGGGTGGGCATCCATGCGGCAGGGTTAACAGGGAAATCTTTTGTGGGTGCCGGCAAAACGTATTGGCAATGGTTTGAAGATTTTATGGGAGGAATATCCTATTCGCCACATCCCGCTTTTCAAAAGGGAACGGTAATCGTTGAAGACAGGTCTCACCCGATTACCAGGGGTCTTCCGGAGAAATTTGAGGTTTCAGACGAGTGGTATGAGTTTGATAAGACCCCACGACCTCATGTACATGTCTTGGCCCGGGCCGACGAATCAACCTATCATCAAAATAAACCCATGGGAGATCATCCTATTATCTGGACCAATCCGCACTATCACAGGATGATTTATATTGGCATCGGTCACGATTCCTCATTATTCGTTGATCCTCATTATCAGTTGCTTCTTCGCAACGCCATCGTGTGGGCTGCAGAAAAAAACAATAAGTCCCGCGGTTTTTCTAAGCCATAAATGATGACAACCATTGGAATCGATTTGGGAGGCACAAAGGTCTCAGCCGCACATTTTGATGAAAGCGGAAACATCCTTTTCAAAAAGAAATTAGAATTGCATTCCGCAAAGGGTAAAGAAGTCGGGCGGATCATAACATCTGTGTTGTCGGAAATAATTAAGTCGGCAACCTCATCGGGCCATGCTCCCCATGGAATTGGCCTATCCGTTCCGGGCATTGCCCATCGGTCGGGCGAAGTGTGGGCTCCCAATATTACCGGCTGGGAGAAATATCCGATAAAAAAAGAACTGGAGGCTTTTGTGGAGAATGAGTATAAAATAATTGTCGACAGTGATCGGGCCTGCCATATGATGGGTGAAGTATGGAAGGGCGCGGCCAAAGGTTGCAGGGATGCAGTGTTCCTCGCGGTGGGAACAGGAATCGGCGCGGGAATCATGGCAGAGGGGCGCGTTCTCCGGGGCGCACATGATATTTCAGGAGCCATCGGATGGATGGCATTAAGGCCCCCTTATCAAGCGATGTATAAAGAACGCGGTTGTTTCGAAACGTACGCCTCCGGACATGGAATCGCCGATCGGGCCCGGCAACTATTGCGGGAAAGAAAGGTCAGTATTTTAAGTGAGAAAATTGAAAATCTCACTGCCGAAAGTGTGTTTGAAGCGTACGACCAACATGACGCTGTTGCCAGAGCCGTGATCGATGAGGCCATTCAATATTGGGGCATGGCCACTTCAAATCTGGTCAGCTTTTTTAACCCGGAGAAAATCATTTTTGGCGGAGGCGTGTTCGGTCCCGCTATCAAGTTGATCGACCTGATTTATGCCGAGGCTGTGAAGTGGGGTCAACCGATCAGTATGCAACAGGTGAAGTTTGAAGCATCTGCGCTGGGTGCCGATGCAGCCCTCATTGGAGCGGGCTATCTTGCCTTGAAAACAGAAAATCCTTGATCAAGCGGGATTCAATGAAAGAGAATAGACTTAATTTTTATTCGGCTTGCATGGGGATGCTGCTCTTTGGCATTGTGGTAATCACGCTGGGATCGATTTTACCCGCTGTCACTGAAAAATTTGGCTTGAATGAAATCGGCACGGGGTCCCTTGTATCGCTATTGCCATTTGGCATATTAGCTGGCTCCTTCCTGTTTGGGCCAGTCGTTGATCGCTATGGCTACAAAGTATTAATGATTACTTGTGCGCTGCTTGTCTTGATCGGGTTGGAAGGCATTGCCTATGCCGACAGCATCAACGCATTAAGCATATCCGTCTTCGTCATCGGGTTTGGCGGTGGCGTACTAAACGGGGCTGCCAATGCACTGGTCGCGGATATCAGTGATGATACCAAGGGTGCCAATCTTAGCCTGCTTGGGATCTTTTATGGAATTGGAGCTTTGGGTATGCCGACCGTGCTCAATGTGTTGAAGAGTACATTTTCAACAAAGGCAATCATTTCATCTGTGGGGGCCTTTATTTTTCTGATTGTTCTATTTTTCATATTCGTGCCATTTCCCAAGCCCAAGCAGTCGCTTGGTTTTCCCATCAGGTCCGCCCTCAAATTGTTGAAGTCTCCTGCCTTGTTGCTTGCGGGTTTCTTTCTGTTCTTTGCCTCCGGTTCCGAAGGTTTGCTCAACAACTGGATTACTACGTATTTGGAGAAAGTTCTGTCGGCCGACAACAGCCAGGCGCTTCTCGCTTTGTCAATACTTATGGCTTCATTAACATTATCGCGGCTGGTCCTGGGTCGGATGCTAAAGGTTTTTTCGTCAAAAACAGTGGTTCTCTCCTTTGTCACTCTCGAATTGGCGGCATCGATTATTCTGTACATAGCTTCGGACTACTCCCTTTTTATGGTCGGGATCGTTTTATTGGGCGTCGGCATGTCAGCCGGATTTCCGATTATCCTCGGCTACGTTGCGGAATTGTTTTCGGATTTATCGGGTACCGCGTTTAGTGTTGTGCTTGGCATCGGGCTGACGGGCAATATGATCCTCAGTTATTCTATGGGCATCATTGCGAACCTCCATGGAATTGAAGCATTCCCCTGGGTTTTGATGATTTGCGTCCTGACCTTGATCGGATTGCTGCGCGCTTTTCTTTTTTTAACGGGAAGTAAATTAAGATTCAAACCATAAAATAAACAATAAGACTATGTTAGCACTTGAATGGATCGCTAATGCGAAGGCGGTGATGGAAAGAATTGAGAACTCACAGCTCGAGAACATGAGAAAGGCCGCTGTCATCATGGCTGATTCGATTGAGAGTGGACGTTGGGTACATACGTTCGGATGTGGCCATGCCACCATTCCGGTGGAAGAGATGTACCCGCGAATTGGCGGGTTTGTCGGCTTTCACCCGATTATTGAATTACCACTTTCATTTTTTACCCACATTGTCGGCGATATGGGCATCCACCAGTTTCTTTTCCTTGAGCGGACCGAAGGCTATGGCATTGAGATCATGAAGAGCTACGATTTCAACCCGAAGGATTGCATGTGGATATTCTCTCATTCAGGTATCAATAACCTCAACATTGACGTTGCCCTGGAGGCTAAGCGAAGGGGAATGAAAGTGATTGTCTATGGATCATCGCAAGCATCCAAAGTCAAGAAGTCGCGACACTCGAGTGGAAAATCACTATTTGAGTGCGCCGATGTGGTGGTAGATTCCTGTGCTCCGCTGGAAGACGCATCAGTTCCGTTAAAAAACCACGTAGACAAAGTGGGCCCGGTTTCTACCCTGGCTTTTGTGACCACCGTTTGGATGACGATCACAACGGTTGCTGAAATCCTCGAAGAGCGCGGTGTAAAACTATACATCCACCCTTCGCACAATGTTGGCGACGAAACGGCAATGGACAGATTGAATGAGGCGTTGGAGCGTTACAAAACAAAGATCAAGGAGCTTTGAATTTCTTCATTGATCATCAAGACCCCAAGTCATCAAGAAGCCGGGTAGATGAGTTGGTTTCGATTTCGCAAACAGACTTCTGTTCTCAAAAAATTGGTTGAAGTTTTAAGTGGAAAATTGGTTATATTGTTTGAACAAACTAAGTCCGTGTACACCGGGCGCCCCGAAGCAATGAAAATGCTAATTTTGAGAAAATGAAAACACTCGAAGCCGAATCCTTTTCCCCCGCAACCGGGAATTTAAATGGAGGGCCGAAGACTCCATCGTTGCATCGGGTCGCTTCCATTGACATACTTCGGGCCCTGACTATGTTATTAATGATATTCGTTAATGACTTATGGTCATTGAAGGATATACCCGCCTGGATGGAACATGTTGAAAGTGGAGTTGATGGAATTGGTTTGGCCGACGTCGTATTTCCCGCTTTTCTTTTTATCGTAGGACTCTCAATTCCGTTTGGAATTGACGCCAGGAGAAAAAAAGGAGACAGCGATTGGCAACTTGTTCAACACGTGTTGATACGGACGATCGCGCTGCTGGTAATGGGTGTCTTTCTTGTAAACGGAGAAACTTATAATGCCAGTGCTGCCGGCATGGCAAGGTATTGGTGGAATCCGGTTTGCTGCATTTGCTTTATCCTGATATGGAATACCTACCAAAAATCGGCAAACAAAAACCTGGTTTACGCCGCAAAGGTGATCGGCATCATCACCTTATTGATTTTTGCGATCATTTATCGCGGCGGTGAGGAGGGGGATATACGGCGCTTTGCTCCGCAGTGGTGGGGCATTTTGGGATTGATCGGATGGGCTTACCTGGCGAGCGGATTAATTACCATTTTTTCCAAGAACAATTTTTATGCGATCCTCGGAGGCTGGGCAATCTTTTCCATTTTAAGCATGGTATATCATGCAAGGCTTATCCCCGGCATTTTTCATTTCATTCCGGAACCGGTCCTCGGAGGAACGCTTGCCGGCCTTACGATGGGAGGCGTTTTGACTGCAACGATCTTCCAATACTACAGGGGCCGTCATGATAATAATCGAATGACCATCGTGTTTCTTGCCTTTTCCGCCGTGTTGATTGGATTATCGGTTGTTACCCGGCCTTATTGGGGACTCGCAAAACTGGGAGCTACGCCGGCCTGGCTATTTCTTTGCAGCGCTTTTACGTTACTCGCTTTCACTGCCATCTACTGGGTTGCCGATGTGATGGGAAAGGCGAATTGGTTTACGTTCATAAGGCCTGCCGGCACCGATACGTTGCTCTGCTACCTGATTCCCTATTTTGCTTACGCGTCCACCCGGCTTGTGGGTATTCATTTGCCGGATTTCCTTTTAACCGATGGCGTTGGCCTGATAAAATCCTTTTTGTTTGCAGTTTTGTGCGCTTTAATAACCGGATGGTTGATCCGGTTTGGTCTCCGGTTGAAGCTGTAGA
>JBGPGZ010000015.1:0-20105 GCA_041484175.1 Cyclobacteriaceae bacterium
AGCCCTTTCAGGGCAAGGGATTGTAGGAATTGACAGGAACACCACCAACGAACTGATGTGTGGTCAGTACGATTGGTACTCTAATTTGTTTTTCTAATGTTGTCTCTAACGGGACAGAATAATAAGATAGAAAGCTATGGCCAGGAAGTTGGGCACGGAAAACCGGATGAAATGGATCAGGGGAATTTGACAATGGACTACTTCAGAGGACGAATCAAGGTGTCGTCCTTACGGGACGATAAATTTGTTCTGTTGTACAAAAATGTCCCCTAACGGGATGAATGCATGTCAAAAAATGTACTTGAGTTAAGATTTTAACTTACTTCCCAAAATAGATTATGGACTCGTGCGAGTGGCCTGGTCGGTCAACGCTTGCTGGATCAGTGAAAGGTTCTCACTGTCAAAACACACAAATGATACTTTTTCAAGCGAAGGATCATGTTCTAAAAAGCCTGAAACAGCATCGACCGCTATGCGCGCGGCTTTGTCTTTAGGGAATCCATAAACTCCTGTGCTGATGTTTGGGAAGGCAACGGTCTTCAGTTGGTGGTCGACCGCCAACTGCAAGGAATTTTCATAGCAGTTTGCCAATTTTTGTTCCTCGTTATTCCCGCCTCCGTTCCAGACCGGTCCGACGGTATGAATAACAAACCGGGCCGGCAGGTTTCCACCCGATGTGATCACCGCCTCACCGGTATTGCACCTGCCCTGGCGAGCGACAATTCTTTTGCATTCCTTTAAGATAGCAGGTCCGCCGGCACGGTGAATGGCACCATCAACCCCGCCACCTCCCATCAACGAAGAGTTAGCGGCGTTGACGATGGCATCCACCTTGCATTGGGTGATGTCGCCCTGGATTACATCGATACGCATGCCCGGGCCGATTTTGACTTACTTAACGGCTGTCTTTATCCGGTGGGATAAATCAAGTTGTCTTTTGATCGTCACGAAAAATATTTGGTTACCCCTGGGACCGCAGCTGCATAATTTCCGTCGGCATCAGGCAACACCAATGGTTTTGCATCCCAGGCCAACACCGGCGGCATGATGTTAAGTCCTGAGTTCAGGGCCTTGTCCCATTCCACGACCTGTCCGGAGTACGTCGCCATTCTTCCCAGGATCGCCGTCATCGTACTCTTCGCTCCATTTTCAGCATCGGCAAATTTATATTCGCGTTTTGCAAGGGCTTCAAACAATTCGTCGTGCTCAGTTTGGTAAGGGTTGTTTTCTTTCTTCTTGTCATACTGGTAAAGTATCGCGCCCTGGCGATCGGTGATGTTCGCAGCACCACAAAAGATGCTTCCCCTGGTGCCCACCAGTTGCTCGTCCACTTTGCTCATCGTGCCTTTAATATGACGGCATTGGCTGTTGAGGATGCTGCCGTCGGCGTACTGAAATTCTACATAATGGTGATCAAAGATTTCTCCGTAGTCTTTCCCCTTTCGAACCTCGCGACCACCCATACCTTGCGCCTTCACGGGGTAACCGCCCTTGAACCAGTTGATCACGTCCAGGTTGTGGATGTGCTGTTCCACGATGTGATCGCCGCAAATCCAGGTGAAGTAGTACCAGTTGCGCATCTGGTGTTCCATTTCGGTCTGACCGGGTTTTCGCGGGTTAACCCAGACACCTTCGCTGTCCCACCAAGCCTGGGCGGAAACGATGTCTCCAATCATGCCTTCTTTCAGGCGCTTATATAATTCGCGATACGAGTTTTGATAATGGCGTTGAAGGCCTACTACAACATTCAACTTCTTTTGTTTTGCAATCATTGCGACATCCAGCACTTTCTTTATTCCTACCGGATCGGTGGCAACGGGTTTTTCCATAAACACGTGCTTGCCTTGTTTGATGGCCTCTTCAAAATGGAAGGGGCGAAAGCCCGGAGGTGTGGTGAGAATGACTACATCGGCCAATGGAATTGCCTTCTTATAGGCATCGAAGCCAATGAATTTGGTTTCTTCACTGACGGCAACGCGGCCCCTGACATCGCCTTCGTCTGTATTCTCGGTCAATGCCTTATAGCATTCATCCAATCGGTCTCTAAACACATCCGCCATCGCAACGAGTTTTACATTTTGCTTGGTAAGCAGGGCCTGCATGGCTGCACCTGTGCCGCGTCCTCCGCAGCCGATGAGTGCAATTTTGATCGTGTCATCAACAGATGAATTAAAGAATCCTGCTTCCGACGCCAATGGCATGGCCAGCAGCGAGCCGGTGAGCATGGCGGATTGTTTTACAAAATCTCGGCGTGACGTATTAAGTGGTTTCATGGTAATTGAGTTTGATAGGACAAGTTAAGAATTTTTACCTCACCCCGGTTCTCTCCGAGAGAGAGGGGTAAATATTATTTTAAATACAACCCATAAAATTTATCGATCTCCTCTTTCGAAGGCGCGCGCAAGGGCCTCACAATGCGAAAGCCTACAAAAGCGGCATCGGTGAGCCACCACCGGCTTTTGGGAATTTGAGGGTCGCGCTTGTTCCAGGTACCATCAGAGGGGATGCGATTAGCACAACGCAGTTCTTTCGAAGCGTCCTGGTACGATCCTCCCTTGAGTACTTTGGGATACTTGGTCGCCGGCGGATTAACAGGATCTTTCGCCGGTGATTTCTGAAAATAAGTTTGTTCGTATTGGTCCAGGGTCCATTCACTTAAATTGCCAACCATGTCGTAGAGCCCCCAGGCATTAGGTTTCTTCTCGCCCACTTTGTGAAATTTCCCTTCGCTGTTGTCGATAAAGTAACCATAGTCTTTCAAATTTTTGGCATCGTTCCCAAAAGGATAATTTGTGCCGGCGCGACAGGCATATTCCCATTCGGCCTCGGACGGCAGGCGATAGAAAATCCCTGTTTTATAATAGAGCCACTTACAGTACATGATGGCCGCCTGATGGCTCATGCTGTTGGTCGGCTGTTTCCCATCGCGGCCCATGCCCCACGTAAGGTCGATGTACTGGGGTGTAGGACGGGTTACGCCATCTACATTCTTGTTTTGTGGTAGGTCGTTGTCCTTAAAGAAAGCGTCCCATTCAGCAAAAGTTACTTCATGCGTTCCCATCCAGAAGGCGGAGAGTTCAATTGACTTTTGAGGTCCCTCGTCCGATTCTTTGTTTTTGTCGCTGGGACGGCTTCCGATCAAAAACTTTCCCCCAGGAATCGCATTCATCTTGAATGAAACCGGCGATCCCGGAATAGTTTGGTCATAAGCCTTAAAGTCCTGGGCAATGATATCATGGTAGTTTGCAAATAGGAAAAAGACAAAAATGGAATTTTTCATAGGTTATCTTTAGAATACCACGAACGCAAAAGAGTGTTAGGGATTCTTTCTTAACAGCGCCATATAAAATCCATCAAATCCCTCTGAAGGATATGTTCTATGTTCATTTACCAACTCATACTTACCTTGTTGCTTCCCCAGAAATGTCTTTACCTGTCCTTCGTTTTCCGATGGAAGTATGCTGCACGTGGAATACACCAACAGGCCTCCGGGCTTGAGCATTATGGTATATTCTGAAAGTATCTTTTGCTGTTGTTCCCTTACTTTTTCAAGAAACCCGGACGAAAGTTTCCACTTTGCATCAGGATTTCTTTTCAAGACACCCAGCCCCGTGCAAGGGACATCCAGCAGCAATCGATCGACGGAATTTTCCAATCGCTTAATGACTTTAGAAGAATCAACCAGCCGGGTTTCGATGTTCCCGGCGCCGGCTCTACGCGCCCTTTTCTTCAGTTCTTCCAGTTTCCATTCCTCGGTATCCATGGCGATAATGCGTCCTTTGTTCTTCATCAGTGAGGCAAGGTGGAGCGTTTTTCCACCCGCTCCCGCGCAGGCATCGATCACGCGCAGGCCAGGTTCCGGTTGAAGAAAAGGAGCAACAAGTTGGGACGCCGCGTCCTGCACCTCGAATAATCCGTCTTTAAATTGTTGCCGGGTAAAAATATTTTGACGCTCTTCCAGCAGAAGCGCGTCGGGGAAGGGGGTGAGTACTTGCGTGGTTATTTTTTCTTTTTCAAGTTGCCGCTGCAATTCCGGACGGGAAGTTTTAAGGGTATTTACTCTCAGCACCACAGGGGCCTGTTTGTTCAAAGCAGCAGCCTCCCGGTCCCAATGCCTGCCGAGTTCACTGACTCCCAGCTCGTCAAGCCAATCGGGAAAGGACTCACGTAGCTTGCGCACGGGTTTTACTTCTTCGTAGGACTCCCAAAATTTCTTTTTGTCCAATCGATCAAACTCATCCCAGCGGGGCAGTTCAACTTTATTCCAGAGGCACCACGCGCCCAGCAAGTCCCAAAAATTATTTTCACGCGCGGCAGTCAAATGTTTAAACAACCGGTACCACCGCACAATGTCATAGGTGGTCTCGGCAATAAACCGCCGGTCGCGGGCGCCCCATTTGGGATTCTGTTTCAGCGTTTTCTCAATGACCTTGTCGGCATATTTCTCCCCTACAAAAATCGTTTCCAGCCCCTGGACCACCGCTTCACACAGATTATGGTATAGTTTCACTCTTTGTTTTTTTTTGCTGAAATTTAACCACGATTGTTCACCTTTATCCGAATGATCCGGATTTTCGACTTTTTTATTTCAATTCAAGCACCTCAACTGTAAACTCATGAAACGCCGAAGTTTTATTCAACAGGGCCTGATGGCCGCTTCGACCCTGGCGATCAGTCCTGCATTCTCTTCACCGGTTAAGGCCCGAACAGCGGCAAAACCCTTCAGACTGAACTACGCCCCACACGACGGGATGTTTAAGAATAATGCCGGCAATGATTTTGTAGATCAGATCAAGTTTATGTATGAGCAGGGTTTTCGGGCCGTGGAGGACAACGGCATGTTGGGCAGAAGTGTGGACTACCAGGAGAAGATTGGAAAAACACTTTCGGATCTTGGGATGACCATGGGCGTATTTGTGGTCGATGGGGGCGAAAACTGGAAGACCTCACTAACGACGGGTAAACAGGAGTTTAAGGATAACTTTATTAAGACATGCAAACAGTCGGTGGAAGTGGCCAAGCGGGTGCATGCCAGGTGGATGACGGTGGTACCTGGATTTTTTGAACGGAAAATGCCGATGGATATCCAAACCGCCAATGTAATCGATGCGATGCGCAGGGGTGCCGAAATCTTTGAGCCGCATGGATTGATTATGGTCATGGAGCCACTCAGCGATACACCGGAACTTTATTTGCGCGGTTCCCATCAGGCTTTCATGATTTGCAAGGCGGTAAACAGCCCCTCCTGCAAAATCCTGTTTGACATGTATCATATGCAGCGCAACGAAGGAAACATCATTCCGAATATGACAACGTGCTGGGACGAAATAGCCTACGTTCAGATCGGCGATAACCCGGGCCGTTATGAACCGACCACCGGTGAAATGAATTACAAAAACATTTTTAAATTCCTTTTCGAAAAAGGATACAAGGGAGTGCTGGGCATGGAACATGGTAACTCGAAGAAAGAAAAGGAAGGTGAGATGGCTGTCATCAGCGCCTACCGGGAATGCGATTCCTTTTAATCAACCCTCAACGCTATGAAATTAAAGTATGTTGTTTTGATTATTCTCGTCGCGGGGACTCTGGATGGGTCGGCCCAATTTGACAATCTTCTGAAAAAGGGATTGGATAAGGGAGGAAAACTGGCAAAAAAGAAAACGGTTCAATCGGCTGACATGGCCCGCGACCGGTTGGATTCGACGGATTTTAATTATGCTATCTCCGTCATTGACAATTCAGGGATCATGAACATCCGAGATGTAGATGAGGTGGTAGTTAAATCAGCGTACCAGGCATCCAACTTCCTGTTGAAAGATGAAAGCAGTAAGACCCCCGCACAAAATTGCAGGGACATTCTGGATGCGGCCGAAAAGTTTTATGAAATCAGAAAATACAAAACGGCGGAAGTCTATTTTTTATCAGCCAAATTAAGCTACGAGCAGAAGAACCTCACCAATAACATTAATTACAGCAAGTCGGTCGCCGATTTGGGATTATTGTATTCCACGATGGGGCGCTACTCTACAGCAGAAGCATATATAACGGATGCGCTTGACACGCGCAGTCAAACACTGGGTGAAAAAAGCATGGCGTATGCTTCCTCGGTTAACAACCGGGGGGTATTGTACCAGGAGACGGCGCGCTATAACGAAGCGGAGTCAGATTTCAATAGAGCCAGCGAGCTGACAAAACAACTGATCGGGGAGAATAGCCAGGAGCATGCGATCGTTTTGAATAACCAGGCCATTTTGTTTGGCAAAATCGGACGGCTTGATGATGCGATCGCCAACCTCAACAAAGCCATCTCTATTCTGGATAGTCAAAACAAAAAAAATCTGCGCAACCAGGTGGGTTTTCAATCCAACCTGGCACTGCTCTACCAGCAGACGGGAAAATTGACCGAGGCAGAAACCATCTATCTGCGATTGGAAAAGAGCCTGGGGACCAGTAACCCCTATTATGCCGGCGTCCTGAACAGCCTTGCGTTGCTCTATATTCAAATGAAGAGACCGGAGAAAGTGGAAGAACTGCTAAAAAAATCAGCGGGTGTTTATAAGACCCGGTTTGGTGAGCAAAACCCCAATTATGCCAAAGTGACCAATGATCTGGGAAATTTTTATCGCAGGCAAGGCCGGTTTGACGAAGCGGAAAGTTCGCTGCAAAGCGCCCTCAAGATCCGGGAAAGCGTCCTGGGAAAAAGTCATCCCGACTACGTGAGTTCGCAGGAAGATATTGCCATCCTCTATTGGAAAAAGGGAGACCCCGAAAAAGCCTATCCCTATTATATCGACGCGATGGGGCACTCGCTGGATTTTATCAATCAATATTTCCCCCCGATGAGCGAAGCCGAGAAAACAAAGTATTGGGATATTCTATTTCCCCGTTTTCAGCGCTTTTATAATTATGCTATCGAAGCGGGCGCCAAAAAACCCGACTTGATCCAGGATATGGTTGACTATCAAATCGCAACCAAGGCGCTGCTGCTTTCTTCGACAAACAAAATCAAAAAAGCGATTCTCAATAGCAAGGATATGGTCTTGATCAGGGACTATGTTACGTGGCTTGACCAGAAAGAAACGCTGGCCCGGCTTTATGCGTATTCGAAGGCGGAGTTATTGGAACAAAAGGTGAATCTCGATTCCCTGGAGCGAGCAACGAATGCGACGGAAAAATCACTTTCGCAGCGCTCAAAGGATTTTTCTCAGGGCTATTCAACGGAAAAGATCAGTTTTAATCAGATCAGCGCGCTGCTGGGGGACACAGAAGTAGCATTGGAAGTAATTCACGTAAGAAATTTTGACAAGGATTTCACAACCGACTCAAAATACGCTGTCCTGGCGCTCACGAAAGGATCAACGCAACCCAAGCTGATCGTACTCGACAATGGCAATCAACTTGACACGCGGTATGCAAAGTATTATAAAAATTCAATCCTGCAGAAATCCCCGGACGAATACTCCTATGATCAATTTTGGGCGAGATTGGATCCGTTGCTGGTGGGAAAGAAGAATATTTATTTTTCGCCCGATGGGGTGTATAATCAGATCAACATTAGCACGCTCAAGAAAAAGGATGGCGATTATATTCTCAACCGGTATGACGTGGTAATTGTTGGCAATTCAAAGGATCTGATAGCCATCAAAAAGAGAAAAGCCGGAGCTCCAAAAAAAGACGCATTTCTATTGGGTTTTCCAGATTATGGAGGCACCGCAGTTGCCGCTCTCCCAGGCACAAAAGCGGAGGTGGAGGGGTTAAGCAAGATCCTGAAAGCTGCGGGCTATCAAGTGACCCAGTTCATGCAACGCGAAGCTTCTGAGAAAAACCTGAAAGCAGTAAAGGGGCCAACGATCATGCATATTGCGACCCATGGATATTTTCTTGCCGATGCCGATGTGCAGAGCGGAAGTGCAGTCGGTGTAAGTGCCGAGAATGCAAAAAACAATCCTTTGTTACGCTCCGGACTTTTATTGGCAGGGGCCTCCGGCACCATGACCGGTCAGGTCACTCCGGACCTCGAAAGCAATGACAACGGGGTACTCACGGCCTATGAAGCGATGAACCTCAACCTGGAGGGGACGGAGCTCATTATCATGAGTGCATGCGAAACCGGGTTGGGCGATGTGCGCGCCGGGGAAGGTGTTTATGGATTGCAGCGGGCTTTCCAGGTAGCCGGCGCCAATGCGCTGATCATGAGTTTGTGGAAGGTGGATGATGCCGCTACCCAACTGCTGATGACGAACTTCTACACCAATTTGGTAAAAGGAGGAAGCAAATTAAAGGCCTTTAAGCAAGCCCAAATTCAACTGATGACCAAATACAAGGAGCCGTATTATTGGGGAGCGTTTGTCATGACGGGACAATAAGTAAAATCACTGCTTTCAGCTACCAATCCATCGAAAATATTTGAGCTGAATTTTTTACCGCAAAGTCGCAAAGACGCTAAGGGCCGCTAAGAAATAAGCTTTGCGAAACTTTGCGCCCTTGCGGTAAATCAGCATCCTTAAAATAAAACGGAATTTTTAGACAGTGTCCGTGTCTCAATTTTTTGGCTTATCCGCCCTTTCATTGATGGCCCTCACAATATCTACGATGGATTTGTCATCAATCCTTACATCCTCTAATACAGCCTGTCCATTTTTGATTTTCACAAGCGCATAGGTTGTGTGTGTTGAATCCCTATTGGAATCCCAATAGGCCCGTTCCGCCTCAGCGGCTTTAGATTCCTCGACATAAAACCTCTCAAAAGGATATTCAAAATAAACATACTGCCTGCCCGGAAGCCGGTATGGGTTGGTGTTCGAAATGGTCGTGATAAGAACCCCTTCGATATTTTCTGGTCTTTCGGCCTCAAGAGCGGCGATGCCGGCAAACCCCAAGCTGTCTATGCTCAGTTTAAGATAGACTTCCTGCCCATTTTCGAATTTTTGCAGCGTGTCGGTTTCAAAATGATCGGCTTCAAAATTCAAGGTGATGTATTTTCCACGAAAGGGATCTGACGGATCAACTGGCTGCGTCTTGAATTTATAAACATCTCCGTCGCGAAGGACACGTTCGCTGTCCAGAATCATTTTGCCTGGTACGATCCATTGGGCAAGCGCCATAATCACGAACAATGGAAAGATCAACTTTTTCATTGACTACGTTTTCTTTTTTGTACCATCCAATAATTAGCAGCAAAAAACCCGGCTCCCACCAGAATAAAGAGCAACCCCCGGACAACAAAACTCAAGTCAACATCAAAAAAGCGGCAAATAATCAGCGCAGTAAGGATCATCAAGCCATAGTTGAGCCGTCCCAAATGGTTGGCCATGGCACCTTCCCGGATCGTGAAGACACCCAGGACCAGCAAGAGTAAGTTGATGAGCACTTGCGCGATCCCCGCATTCCGCATTCCAACAAAGAAAATGATTAAGAATATAAGAAAGACGCTACTCTTCGCATTGAGCTTAGCCGGTTTATGCTTTTGGATAAGAAGAAACAATAGATAGCCTGCGCAACAAGTGATGGCGATCGTCACGTAAAACTCAAGGGCATCGAAAACGATGTTGTGTGCCATGTAATTCCAATACGAATCAAAGCTCAGGGACAGCAAAATACCAATGGTGCCCAGGCTTCCGATCACCAAAAACCCATTGGCGAGGATACGGGTTCTGGAAAATGGATTGAACTGGCCGATCAATATAAAGGCGCCAAGCAAACTCATATAGGCAGGCATCAGCCACTCCGCAGCATCTTTTCCAAACGTACCCAACGCGATGGTCAAAGATCCAGCCAGCATCCAGTGATGGAAGTAAGTGAAGTTGGATTCGGGTTTGGTTTTGAGTAGATGTAGGTAGTGCGGAAGTGCCAAAGCGAGCAAACCCCAGTAAGCAAGGGGAATTTGGGGATAATGAAAGTAACCCGTTTCACACGCATACCATGTGATGCCTATGAGATAAAGCAACGATGCTAGCGAAGAGCGCAGCACGTAAATGATGGGCAGCGAGAGCACCATCCAGACCAACAAAAACCTCCCCAGGTTGCCGTGAATATGATAGACCTGGCTTACCAATGAAATGCTTGCAGCAACAGCGAAAATCAAAGCTGTGGCAGAACCTTCCTTCCAGGCAATATTGTCCAGTGGCTTGAGTACAATATAAGCAGCAATGGCTTGGGTGGTCAGCAACGGCAAAAAGGCGATGATGAGTTGAACCGTTTTTGGGAGTGCGTCCCAGTTGTGAGCGATTATTAAAATAGTACCAAGTCCAACGAGCAAAGCGCCAAGAATTCCAAATACAATAATGAGCCAACTGCCACCTTTGGTTTCCTGCTGTCCATAGTACAAGCGGATACTTTCAGCGACCTCTTCGCTGATAACGTTGGCCTGAACCAACTGTTCCACTTCCCTCAAAATCGATTTACTCATGCAAATAAGACTATTTACTAAGTTTGCGCAACATGTTGATCAGCATTTCAATCTCTTTTTCTGTATTGTAATAGTGCGGTGAAATGCGCAGCGCCCACTCCACTCCCTTCTTTTCAAAATCGATCAGGGCAAAATTGCGATAGCTTATCGAAGTATTGATATTTTCTTTCCTCAAAGTCTCCAGCAGTTCGCTCGGCTGCCAACGAGGAACCGCGACGGTAATGATGCTGCTGATTTCCTCTCCCAGGTCAAGCAATCGGAGTCCCTTGATCGTTCTTATTCCCTGCCTTACCAGCTCGCAAAGAAACTTATTCCGGGTTTCAATCTGGCCGAGCCCGATATTCAAGGCATAGTCTATGGACGCGGTGCTCCCCATCAATAAGACAATGGGAAGTTCCCATTCTTCAAAACGTCTGGCATCGGCCCTGATTTTGTAACGGTCTGCCTGCGTCCAGTCAGCTCCCCGCATGTCGATGAAAAGGGGTTCCCAATTCTTTTGGAGGATGGAATCGGAGATATAAAGAAAGCCTGCACCCCGCGGACCGCGCAAAAATTTCCGAAACGTGCCGCTTAAGAAATCACACTGAATTTTCTCCACATCTACCGGAAACTGGCCTACCGATTGGCACGCATCAACCAGGTAAGGAATTTTGCGTTGCTGGCAGAGCAGCCCGACGTCCGCCACGGGTTGTACAAGACCCGTGTTGGTCGGCACATGCGTTAACGAAACGAGGACAGGGCGATGAAGGTCCATCAGCCGCTTCATGTCCTCCACATCCACTCCCCCGGCCGGCCGGCTCGCGGCACGGATCAATTGGACACCCCAACGCTTTTGGAGTGAAAGAAACGCAAGCTGGTTTGAAATGTAATCTTCATTAGCGATCAACACGTTGTCACCCTTTTCAAAGGGTATGCACGACAAGGCCCGGGCATATGAATTGGTTGCGCTGGAAGTGAATGCAATGTTGCGGGCATGGCCATTCAGGAGTTTTGCCATCGATTCATAAAACCGGAGGATCTCATTTGCCATCTGGTCAGCTGCTTCATAACCGCCCACCGATGCCTCCAGAGAGATTTGATTCTGCATCGCCTCGATAACAGCGTTCGGCATCAGGGAGGCCCCTGCGTTGTTAAAGTGTATTTTTTCCCGACATCCGGGCGTTTGGCCGCGAAGCGCCTCTACGTTGATCATGTTGGCTGGTTTTTATTGAAACGGGCGAACTAATAGGTTACCTTTTTTCTTTGGCGAACTACTTTGCTGTTGCGTCTTTGTGAATAACCTTGATAAAAAATTCTAAGCCTGAATTCCTTGTGTCCATTGTGGTTCTTCGTGGACTTAGTGACCTTACCTTAATCATCTAATACGGGGATGTCTCAAAGTACGAACAGAACTATTTCCTTTTTCCAAATATCCTGAGTAAGTACAAAAACAAATTGATAAAATCAAGATAAAGCGTGAGCGCCCCCATGATTGCTTCTTTTTTGTCTTCTTCGGTGCCTTCGTTGCCGATGATGTTCATGTTTTTGATCTTTTGCGTGTCGTAGGCCGTGAGCCCGACAAAAATAAGAACCCCGGCATAGGTTGTAATCCAATACAAAACCGTGCTATTCATAAATAAATTGGCCACGGACGCGATGATCAGCCCCATGAGCCCCATAAACAGAATATTTTTCCACTGCGTAAGATCACTTTTGGTGGTGTATCCATAGAAGCTCATGGCTCCAAAGGTGCCCGCCGTAATAAAGAAAGTGGAAGCAATCGATTCGGCTGTGAACGCAACAAAAATGATCGACAGGGTTAACCCATTGACGGCGGAGTAGATAATGAAAAGGGCCGTGGCCATGAACGCTGATAGGCGATTGACCAAACCGGCAAGAACACCCACGAGGATTAATTCAAGAATAATCAAGCCGATGAACACCCACTGATTTCCAAAAATTAACTCGAGTAAATGTGTAGATGAAGCAACGTACATGGCCACCAGGCCGGTGATGACCAACGCAAAAGACATCCAGGCATAAACTGCGGTTATAAACCGTTGTGATTCTGCCGCGGCCTGGTCGAGGGTGAGGGATGGTTGTTTTGTTTCCATGCAAGTTTCGTTTAGGATAAAAATAGCAATTTCATTCTATTTATTAACCTCGGCCGGACCCGGCTTCAGGATCAGTCTGTTTTTTGATACAACTTCAATCTCCTTGCGGTCCATCAGCATCTTTCTGGATTTCCCCGTTGCAAACAGGATGGCCTGGTCATCGTAAAAGGGACTCATCACATTACCCGATTGCCCGGTGGGGGAGACCGTTTCGGCGGCGTCTATGTTGCCGAAGTCGGTGATCTTGCGTAAAGCCGGTCCGCCTTTGACGGGGAAATATCCCGTCGTGTCCAGATCAAAGTGGAGGTTGTTGATAACTTCACTTCCACCTTCAATGGCAAATGGGCCGACATTGAAAAATCGATCGAGGGGCTTTACTGCTGCCAGGGGGTGAGCGTGCTTTAACGTATGGATTTTCCCCCATGTCCAATCTTCCGGTTTTTTGCCGGATGTAGCATGCAGAAGGTCAAGCGTCCTGATGGCAGCTTTTTTTAAAATGTCAGACCGGGATTCCCTTACTTCCTTCGTTCGCACATCGTCCCACCAGGGAGAGGCTTCGTTGCGGATAAAGGACAGATACGAATTCTTAGGAACGGACGTAGCCATGATGGCGCGATAGGCCGTGACACCCAACTCGTCCTTCATGGCCATTGCCATAATTTGCGAAAGCATGTTATAATAGACAGAAGGTGCGGTGTCAGAAGCTTTGTGGTCCCCATTCCAGTTTTCGAGTAAAGTGATCAGATCACTAAATTCGGATTGGTCTAACGATCGCAAAACGGAGGCTATTTCTTTCGCGATTTCAGGGGAGACAATAGAAATCACATCAAGATCAACGGCCTTACTATCATCCATACTCCATTTTTTCTCCTGACCCAACAGTTGAACAATCCGTCCGGCCCTTGCTTTTGGATAATAGTAGCCGGGATACAATACCCCGTCAACGGAGTCAGGCTGATTATTGGCCGAATAGACAAAGCCCCAGGGGGGATTTACTGCATGAGGATTCTTTGAGAAATCATAGAATCCTTGATATTCATCGTTGCCGCCGGCGCCATCGAGAAACAATTTGGATTGTGCGTGTAGAGGACGGATAGGCAATTTCGCAACTGCCCACCACGCAATGTTTCCATCGGTATCACCGTACATCACATTGAGACCAGGCGCCGAAAACTTGGATGCAGCTTTTTGTACATCCGCGATGGTGGAGGAGTGATTTAACTGATACGCCGCCTGCAATGACTCATTGGTCACTTGCGTTAGCAGCCAAGACAGCGCTACCGGTTGTTCGCCCTGCGTGTTCTCAACGATTCCATTGATAAATGGCCCGTGACGTGAGGATTTGACTTCGAGGACGACATCTTCTTTTCCTTTCACTTTGATAACTTCTTTGCGGATGGAAATATTCTCCCATTGATCTTTAAATTTCACCTGACTCGGATTATCAGGATTGGTTGTTTCGAGAAAGAAATCCGTGTCATCATTTTCAAACATGGTAAGGCCCCAGCCTATCCTCCGGTTGTTACCAAGAAGGGCGAATGGAACACCTGCAAGGTGATGACCATAAAACCGGAATCCCGGATATTCAAGATGTGCTTCATACCACACGGCCGGTTGAGCAAAACCGATGTGTGTGTCGTTGGACAGCATCGGAAATCCAGAGGCGGTTCTATCCCCGGAGATCACCCAGCCATTGCTTCCTTGCAACAAGGGGACAGGCAGCCTGTCCAGGGCTTCGCTGATGGCGGCAATCATTTTTTCGCTTGGCGAATGAAGGGGGCCGCTAAAGTTTTGAATTCGTACAGCATCTGTTGGAGTCTCTATCGCAAAGTCTTTTAAGTAGTTTTCCCCTAGTTCTGTTTTGATTTTTTGTAATACAGGATCGGCGCGTAAGCCCTCGGCAAAGCCAAACGACATAAAGCCCACCGCCAGGTAGATATCTTCCGGAGTAAATTCCTTTTTCGGTATGCCGATGATCGAGAATTCAATCGGTGTCTTTCCGGTTTTGATAAATTGGTTGATGCCTGTTTGATACGCCAGTGCCGCCTTTTGAAAACCGGCCGTGTCCGCACTCAAAAATTTTTGGGCATGCTCCTTTGCAAATTGGTTGATACCCAACACGCGAAACAATTTGTCGACCTTTATCAGGTCTGGACCCAGGATCTCGGAAAGCCTTCCTCCCGCCGCGCGCCGAAGCATCTCCATTTGGAATAAGCGGTCCTGAGCATGAACATAGCCAAGGGCAAAATAGGCGTCCTCCTGATTTTTTGCGTAGATGTGCGGGACACCATAATTGTCAAAGAAGACTTCTACTTCGGCGGTTAGGCCCTGAAGTGTCAGTTCTCCGGAATAGATCGGTTTGGTAGTCTGAAGGTAAACAAATAGGCCCCCTATGAGAATGAGGACTAAAGCCAAAACCCCGATAAGTATTCTTTTTACTATTTTCATGAATCTTTTTTCAAGGAATAAAATTACATTAATTCATCCGATGAGAAAAAGTACTTTGACCTTCGTACTCTTTATTTTTGCCTGGCCTTCCTGGGCACAAAATAAGTATGGTCTAACACCGATCACCTTTGCCGGGTACAAAGAAAGCTTGAGAACCAGCCCGGGCAAGGAACTGGTAGACCTGGAAAAAATGATCCCCGGCCTTGTTCTGGACATCCGCTATGCGACCACCAATAACTTCACCGGACAAAGAATTTACAACCTCGCCAAAGCATATGCCCGAAGACCAGTTGCGGAAGCATTGAAGAAAGCACAGGCCGAATTCAATGGATTGGGAGTCGGCGTGAAAATGTATGACGCTTACCGGCCATACAAAGCGACTGTCCGATTTTATGAACTCTATCACGACACGGTGTATGTTGCTTCACCCTACAAAGGCTCGAGGCATAATCGCGGGTGTGCACTGGATATGACTATTATTGATTCAAGAACAAAAGAGGAGATGAAAATGCCTACCGGGTATGATTCGTTTCAAAAGGAAGCGTGGCCCACGACGCCGGTCAAAGATCCAATAGCGAGAAAAAACAGGGATCTGATAATTCGCATCATGGAAAAGAACGGATTCAAAGTAAACGCCTCGGAATGGTGGCATTTTGACTTTATTGGCTGGCAGAAGTTTGAAGTCTTGGATATTGATTTTGAGCAGTTGGAAAAAAAGTAGGCAGTAGGCAATTGGCAGTAGCCAATGCTGCGGAAGAAAGTAGGCAGCAGGCAATCCCGATAGCTATAAGGACCAGCAGGTAGTTGGCAATAAGAAGTTGGAAAAATAAATTCCAGATAATGGTATTTTCCCGATGTGCTAAATACTAACTTCCTTTCCCAATTAATGGTGTTAGAACCTTCCATAAAAAAAGAATACCAATGAAAAACAAAAAGATTCTTCTTACCGAAAATGACATTCCGCGTCAATGGTATAACATCCAGGCTGATATGCCTAATAAACCCCTGCCACCCCTGCACCCCGGAACGAAGCAGCCCGTGGGACCGGAGGATCTTGCTCCCTTATTCCCGATGGAGTTGATCAAGCAAGAGGTTTCCCAGGAACGTTACATCGACATCCCGGAAGCTGTGATGGATGTTTATAAAATATGGAGGCCGACGCCGCTTATCAGGGCCTATAATTTTGAAAAAGCTTTGGGTACACCCGCGAAAATATATTACAAGTATGAGGGCGTGAGTCCTGCCGGCTCGCACAAACCCAATACGGCCGTGCCGCAAGCATACTATAATAAGATGGAGGGCGTAAGAAAACTAACCACTGAAACGGGAGCCGGACAATGGGGCACTGCTTTGAGTTTTGCCTGCTGTCAGTTTGGTCTGGAACTGGAAGTCTATATGGTGAAGGTAAGTTTTGACCAGAAGCCTTACCGGAAAGTGATCATGAACACGTTCGGAGCAAAGGTCTTTTCTTCTCCGACGAATACAACCAAAGCGGGACAAGCGGCTTTGAAAAGGGATCCAAACACACCGGGCAGTTTGGGAATTGCTATCTCTGAAGCAATCGAAATGGCGGTTCAGGACCCGACGGTCAAATACTCGCTGGGCAGTGTCCTGAACCACGTGCTGATGCACCAAACGATTATCGGGCAGGAGTGTATCAAACAAATGGAAATCGCGGGCGACTTCCCGGACATCATCATCGCTCCCTTAGGAGGGGGCTCTAATTTTGCAGGGATCTCTTTCCCTTTCCTGCGCTATAATCTGAAAGAAGGTAAAAAAATAAGATGCATCGCCGTTGAACCTGCGTCCTGTCCCAAGCTCACGAAAGGTGAGTTCCGGTATGACTTCGGAGACACGGCCGGTTACACTCCACTTTTGCCGATGTACACATTGGGTCACAATTTCATGCCCGCGGCGATGCACGCTGGCGGATTGCGGTACCACGGTGCCAGTGTTTTGTGCAGTCAACTTTTGCGCGATGGTTTGATCGAGGCAACGGCCATGCAACAGTTGGAATGTTTTAAGGCCGGAGTAGCTTTTGCGCAAAGTGAAGGGATTGTTGCTGCGCCGGAAGCAAACCACGCCATCGCCCAGGTCGTCCGCGAGGCAGAACAGGCAAAAAAAGAAGGCAAATCAAAAGTCATTCTGTTCAACCTTTGCGGCCACGGATTTTTTGACCTGAAGGCTTACCAGGATTACTTTGAAGGCAAGATGGTTGACCACGAACTCACACAACAGGAACTGAAAGCCAACCTGAAGGAACTGGCGGATTATCCGGCGATTCCTGCATGAAGATAACCAAGCAGGGACTGAATTGCGTTTTTTTTCTTAGTGTCTTGGCGCCTTCGTGGCAAAATACTCACACTTCGCTATGCAGAAAGGATTCTTACCTGCTGAAAAGCAAATGACATCAATCCATTGATTGGTATATAGTCGAATCCGGATAAACAGCCTGAATTCATCGTGTCTCCCGATAGCTGTCGGGATGATCCTTTGTGATTTCTCCGTGACCTGGGAATTCAGGGACACAAAGGACACAAAGAATGCACAATGGACACGAAGAGAAAAAAGCCTTTTGAATAAAAATAAAAAATCATTATGACCCTCCAGGATGCCCAGCAGCAAGTAGACGATTGGATAAAAACCACCGGAGTCCGTTACTTCAATGAACTTACGAACATGGCTCTTCTCACCGAAGAAGTGGGGGAGGTGGCCCGCATCATGGCACGCCGCTATGGCGAACAGTCTTCAAAGGAATCGGAAAAAAACAATGACCTGGCTGAAGAACTCGCCGATGTGCTGTGGGTTGTCATTTGTTTGGCAAACCAAACGGGAGTCAATCTAACCGAAGCATTTAAGAAAAACCTTGAAAAGAAAAACCTTCGCGACAAAGACCGGCATCATCAAAATCCCAAATTGAAATGATCCGGTTCCATCTATTCTGGTTTGCATCGGCCTTATTCTTTTTTTCCTGCGGTCATCATCCAATCGCCGACGTGGTCGTTGAGGGTAAGATCTGGACCGGAAACAACGCCCTGCCCTGGGCCGAAGCGATGGCGATCGTACGTGATTCGATCGTAGCCATCGGATCTCCTTCTGAAATCCAACAATGGAAAGGTGAGAAGACTGAAGTGATCAAAACTTCGCCGGGCAACCTGATCGTTCCAGGATTTATTGACTGCCACACTCACTTCGTTGACGGCGGTTTCCGTTTGGCGTCGGTGCAACTTCGCGATGCGAAAAGCCCGCTCGAATTTATTCAACGGATCAAAAATTTTGCAAAAACATTACCTCCGGGCGCGTGGATGACCGGCGGCGATTGGGACCATGAAAACTGGGGAGGGGAATTGCCGCAACGTGCATGGATTGATTCGGTAACGCAAAACACGCCGGTGTGGATCAACCGACTCGATGGCCACATGGCGTTGGCCAATACAGCGGCCCTTCATTCGGCCGGTGTGAACGATGCAATAAAAAACGTCGACGGAGGAACGATAGTTCGCGGCCGCTTTGGCAAGCTGACAGGGGTCTTCAAAGACAACGCGCAATATTTTATTGATCGCAAGGTTCCGCCACCCTTGCCCGGGCAAGAGGACCAGGCGCTTATAGCAGCGATGAATTATGTTGCGGCGCGAGGAGTTACTTCAGTCCACAATATGAGCGGATACCTCGACGTCTTTGGGAGGTTTCGGAAAAATGAGAAGCTGATAACGCGCATTTATGCCGGAATGCCTCTTCGTGAGTGGAAAGATCTGGCCAACAGAATTCAACAACAAGGACGAGGCGATAAGTGGTTGAAGTTCGGTTCCCTCAAGGAATTTGTCGACGGCTCACTTGGTTCGCATACCGCCGCTTTCTTCAAGCCCTTTGATGACACGCCCAACGATTCGGGGTTCATGGTCAATAAGGAGGAAGACTTATACAATTTGATTTCTTCAGCGGACAGCGCTCACCTTCAGATAATGGTCCATGCGATAGGAGACCGCGCTATTCATACCCTGTTAACTATTTTTGAGCGAGTTGAAAAAGAGAACGGTCTGGCAGACCGGAGATTCCGGATTGAACACGCCCAACACATTCATCCGGACGATATCGGCCGGTTTAAAGTCCTCCATGTCATCGCCAGCATGCAGCCTTACCATTGTATTGATGATGGACGATGGGCTGAAAAAATTATCGGTCATGAACGCAGCAAGACAACCTATGCCTTCCGCTCACTGTTGGATGCCGGGGCTATTATGGCTTTTGGCAGCGACTGGTTTGTTGCGCCTCCCACGCCCCTGATGGGGATTTATGCCGCCACCACCCGAAGGACATTGGACGGCAAAAATCCAACGGGCTGGATACCAGAACAAAAAATATCAGTCGAAGAAGCGTTGCGTGCATACACCATCGATGCTGCGTACGCCTCTTTTGAAGAAAAGGTCAAAGGATCATTGGAACCGGGCAAACTGGCGGACTTTGTTATCCTTGAAAAAGACATTACCACGCTCGCTCCGCAGCAAATTGGAGATGTCACCGTATTGATGACTGTCGTCGGGGGGAAAGTAGTTTATAAGACAGGTGATCGGTAATCGGTGATCGGTAACCAGTAGTTGGTCATTCATTAAAAAGTCGAGTCGTCACAACGAATTTGCCGTTGTCAACGCATCTACCAATGACTAATGACCAATGACCAATGACTACTTCACCTCGCCTTGAGCACATCGCCCGAAAGAATCGGTAAGACATGGTAGAGGTCGGGTGTCAGGCAAAACTTGATGTCTTTGTGAATGTTAAGCCGGTTTAACCGTTTCACGTGCGATGAATTGCTGAGAAATTTTACGAGGTCATTGCTGGCCAAGTTATAAAGGTGCTGTGCAGCAAGGGGAGCATCACAGTCGGGCTCGATGTGGTTTTTAAGTTTTTCGACCAAAGCCCCGGCAAAAAGCGTGTCTTCCAGGTTGACCTTTCCTTTCCATCCGGCGCAAACAACCAGTATGTTGGTGTCACCCATCAATAAATATTTGGTTACGGTACCCAGATTGAGAAATGAACCGATGATTACTTTTCTTGCTCCTTTTGCCTTTTCGATGGCCTGCGTGCCATTGGTTGTTGTAAATGCAATCTTCCGTCCCTTTACCTGATCACCCATGTACTCGAATGGCGAGTTCCCT
>JBGPGZ010000016.1:0-19971 GCA_041484175.1 Cyclobacteriaceae bacterium
GCACTTCAACAACGTGGCCCCTTCCATCTGGCGATGGAAATCGTATGTGACACGCTTCGAAGCAATGGCACTCTCCAGTCCTTTGTAAATCAGGTCCGCGACTTCATTCCATTCCAGATATTCAAACATCATCGCGCCGGAAAGAATCAGCGAGCCGGGATTGACTTTATCCTGTCCTGCATACTTAGGTGCCGTACCATGAGTGGCTTCAAAAATGGCATGACCCGTTTTATAATTGATATTCGCACCAGGGGCGATACCGATGCCGCCGACGATGGCCGCCAGCGCGTCTGAAATATAATCGCCGTTAAGATTCAGCGTTGCAACAACCGAATATTCATCCGGCCTCAGTAAGATCTGTTGCAAAAAGGCGTCGGCAATGGAATCCTTGATCACAATTTTATGGCCTCCTTTATTAATCTCCATCCAGGGTCCGCCGTCGATCTCCACGGCACCAAACTCATTTTTCGCCAACGCATAACCCCAATCGCGGAAGCCGCCTTCGGTGAACTTCATAATATTCCCTTTGTGCACCAGGGTGACGTTGGGCTTCTTCAGACGGATCGCATACTCCAGTGCCGATCGAACGAGACGCTCGGTACCTTCCTTCGACACAGGCTTGATACCGATACCGGATGAATCCGGAAAACGGATTTTCTTGTATTGCTTCGCAAAGTTGTCTTTGAAGAATTGAAGGAATTTCTTGTTGTCGTCACTCCCTTCCTGAAATTCGATGCCGGCATAAATATCTTCGGTATTCTCCCGGAAGATCACCATATCAGTTTTCTGAGGCTCCTTCACGGGTGAAGGAACTCCCTTGAACCAACGGACAGGCCGGACGCACGCGTATAAATCGAGTTCCTGCCGAAGGGCAACATTCAGTGAGCGGATACCTCCTCCAACGGGCGTAGTGAGGGGGCCCTTAATGCCAATTAAATACTCGCGAAATATGGTCATCGTTTCGTCCGGCATCCAACTCCCCACTTTGTTGAAAGCCTTTTCCCCGGCCAGGACTTCCTTCCAATCAATTTTCCGTTTGCCCTTGTAGGCCTTTTCCACCGCCTTATCAAACACATGCTGTGAAGCCGGCAAAATATCAACACCGGTCCCATCGCCTTCGATGAACGGAATGGTAGGCATATCCGGTACTATCAATTTTCCATTGCTGATGGTAATCTTCTGATCGCTCATTCGTAAAGTAGTTAAGTTCTAAAAGGGGTATTTTCGGTTATTGGTGTTATGTTTATGCCCGACCGGCGATGACGCGCGGAAGGGCGAAATTAGAAAAATTAAGGTAAAGTAATAAAACAATTTATGTACAGGTCGTTTAACTTAGTAAACCTGTTACAATGAAATCGTCCTTGATCCTCTTTAGTCTTATTCTTTCCTTTTCCCACTACCACCCTGCGGATCCATCGTCAGGGACGGTGTGTCTGAGCGCCGAAGAAACAAAACTCTATAACCTGATCATGACTTACCGGGCCGGTAAGCGCTTGAAGCCGATCCCGTTTTCAGCCAAGATGACGAAAGTAGCGCAGGCCCACGTTCGCGATCTCATGCAGAATTTTGACTACGACAACAAAAACGGCTGCAATCCTCACAGCTGGTCAGGAAAAGGAACCTGGACCCCCTGTTGCTACACACCCGACCATCAATATGCGAAGTGTATGTGGGACAAGCCGCAGGAAATCGCCGGTTATTCCGGAAATGGATTTGAAATTGCCTATTACAGTTCTGCAGCGGCTACGGCCGAAGAAGGCCTGGAGGGCTGGAAGAAAAGCGCGGGACACAATCCGTTATTGGTTAACAGCGGCATGTGGAGCAAGGTCCAATGGAAATCAATCGGCGTTGGAATTTTCGAACACTATGCCGTAGTTTGGTTTGGCGAAACAGAAGATCCATCTGAGATGACCAACTGTCCCTAGGGAATCGGTAATCAGTAATCGGTAATCGGTGATCGGTAATCAGTAATCGATCTGACCAGCCTGATCGGTCAATCCTGTAAGTCCTTTAATCCTGACGATCCTGATCGGTAATCGGTGGAACTGTGCAGGTCATTGCAGCGGTTGTACGAGCGCTGATTGCTGATCACCGAATACCGACCTACCGATTACCGATCACCGATTACCGATTCCTAATATTTCTCATCCTCATTGGGGAAGGTCTTTGCTTTTACATCCTCCACGTACTTCTCCACCGCACTGGTAATGGTAGTGTGCAAATCAGCATACCTCCGCAAGAATCGGGGTGCGAATTCTTTGGTAATTCCCAGCATATCCTGCATCACTAACACCTGGCCATCGACATCGGGTCCCGCCCCAATTCCGATCACAGGAATAGTTAACATCAAAGTAACTTTCTTTGCCAACTCGGCGGGGATTTTTTCGAGCACCAATCCAAAGCAACCACACTCCTGCAGGAGTTGGGCGTCTTCAATGAGTTTCTGCGCCTCGGCCTTCTCCCTGGCCCTCACCGTATAGGTACCGAATTTGTAAATGGATTGGGGAGTTAATCCGAGATGACCCATGACAGGAACCCCAGCACTCAAGATCCGCAAGACCGAATCCTTCACTTCACCTCCCCCTTCCAATTTCACTGCGTGAGCGCCCGACTCCTTCATGATCCGAATGGAGGAACGCAACGCCTCCCCAGAACTGCCCTGGTAATATCCGAATGGAATGTCCACCACCACCAGTGCGCGTTTCACGGCCTTGACTACCGACGTAGCATGATAAATCATCTGGTCCAGCGTAATGGGTAAGGTGGTTTCATTCCCCGCCATCACATTTGATGCCGAATCACCGACGAGTATGACGTCTATGCCGGCACCATCAATGATTTTGGCCATGCTGAAATCGTAGGCCGTCAGCATGGCAATCTTCTCACCGCGATTCTTCATTTCATGCAACTGGTGCGTGGTGATCTTTTTAACTTCTTGTTTTTTATGGACTGACACGGAATAGGTTGGGTTTCTTGGATTGTTTCTTTAGTGCAGGTAGACTGCGGATTTCTTCCCGAGGACTACCTCTACATGTTCGGTGAGTGTGGTGGAGAGCTCATACCCGGCATAGGTTGGCAAAAGCGGGAAGGTAGCGTGGCTGCGGTTAACCAAAACTGCAATTTCAATTTTCTTCACTTCAATATTCAGAAAGGGCTTTAATCCATACGCCAGCGTACGGCCGGTATTGAGGACATCATCGATCAAAATAATGCATTTCTTTTTCAGTTCTTTCAGCTCCGTGTCAATGCTCACCTCACTCTGCAAAGGGGCCAGTTTATCCAGACTTACCTTTACCACCAGGGTTTTCAACGGGGACACAGCCTCCACTTCCGTCGCTATTATTTTTGCCAGGGTGTATCCCTGACCCTCGATCCCAGCCAGCACAACAATTCTCTCCTTGAAATTATTTTCATAAATCTCGTAAGCCATACGTTTGATCTTCTGATTGACCTGGGCTGAATCGAGGATCAGGTCCTTAACGGTGGTTGATTCGGTCATGCGGGAATGGGAATTACTTTACTGTCCTTGAATGTGGATAAGATTACGGTGGATTGCATGTTGTCTACTACTTCAATATTGGAGACTTTCTCCAGCATCAGGTTCTGGTAAGCAGGGATATCGGGGGCAATGATTCTGAGTATAAAATCAGCCTGGCCGGTGACATGGTGACATTCGACTACTTCTTCAATTTTCTTGATGGCGTTGATAAACTTGTCTATGTTGTCCTTGTTGTGTCCCTTCAGGGAGACTGTTACAAAAGTACTCACTCCCAATCCGACTGCCGCCGGGTCGATCACCGCATGATAACTTTTGATGACTTTCGCGTTTTCAAGTTTTTTTACCCGCTCCAGCGTCGGTGCGGGTGAAAGACCTATCTCCAGAGCAAGTTGCGCATTGGTGATATTCGAATTGGTCTGCAGGAGTTCTAAAATCTTGCGGTCGGTTGCATCCAGCTTTATTTTCATCCAAATAAATGGTTAGCATTCTATCTAAAACGCATTAAAAATAAAATAAAATTCGGTTTATACCCAAAAGAAAAAATAAGATTCTAATTCTTAATTCAACACAAACCGGAAGGTCTTCTTCTTGCCGGGATAACTAAAGGATGCCATATAAACGCCGCGGGACAGATTTGATATATCAACCCGGATTTGATTCAACCCCTTTTCGGAGGCTTCGATTTGCTTTTCGAACACCTTGGCTCCCGTCGAATTAAAGATCGCAATGTCCGCGGTTCCCGCCGCCGCCCCAATCCAATCGAGCTGCAATTCGCCATCGGACGGATTAGGGTATGGGGCAAACAGGATTGTTTGATCCTCCAGGCTGGCACATTGCTTATCATTATTCGGATTCATATCCTGGGCTGCATTGACCTCCACGCAAACGTAATCCAGCCCACCCGGGAGCAAGGAATAGTTGAGGACTTGAGAAGCATGCTGGCCTGGCAATACCGTCAGATTCAAATTCTGCTCGAGGGTCGTACTCCCGGAAATCTCAACCCGGATCATGGGATTTTTCAAAGGGAGGTTGCCAAGATTGTCGATGGAAAACAAAACCTGCAAGGCACCGGAAGATTGGTTGCGAACAAACGCCAGATCTGTCAGGGTTGCGTCAACGCGCGGGACTAAAACGTGGATGATCGTACTGTATGTATCCTTACATCCCTCCAGGTTCATTGCTTCCAGGTCTACCACATAGTCGCCAAGTTCATTGAAGGTAAATGTCGGAGAAGAAATCGCACTCGTTGAATTGTCTTTATCACCAAAATGCCATTGGTATCCGGTGGCATTCGTAGAATAGTTGTTGAATTGAACATCCAGCGGCACAGCCCCGGCGTCTGTGGAAGAGACAAAACTTGCCGTTGGCGCCGACACCATTTCAATGGTTTTGGTGACTGAGTAACCACAACCGGACTGCGCTACCGCATCCATTTTCACTGAAAATTTTCCCGTGGCCGGAAATGTAAATTGTGCCGGAGAACCCAATCCTGATCCGATGGAAGCAAAGTCCCATGAATAAGATACAAAGGGATCCGCTCCTGGCGGTGTAACGTCTTGAAAAATGGCCGGCTTGGTGGCGCATGTGCTTTGAGCAGAAAAATCGGGTGACTGATCTTCCGGGATGGTTATGGATTTGGTGAGTTGCGCAACGCAATTATTGGAAGCGGTAACGGTCATCTGAACCGGATAGTCTCCCGCGGCGCCAAATACATGAATAGGGTTGGCAAAGGTGTAGGTACTATTACCGATTTTCCAGAGCCATGACTTTATCGAACCGCCAGAGGCATCCGTAAACTGTGTCCCCTGGTTGACGCAGGCGGGCGTGTTGGTGAAATCGATGACTGGAGAGGGCGCTATCGTGACCGACTTTTGGGTTGATGCGCTGCAACCGAAATTGGTCGTTGCTTTCAGCCCAACCGTGTAGGGGCCGGCGGTGATGTAAGTGTAAAGTGGATTGCGTTGCGTTGAACTGCCATTGGCCGCATCGCCAAAACTCCAGGACCAGGAGGACAAGTTGCTGTCGGTGGGGTTAGGGGTGGCATCGTCAAATTGAGATGGTGTGCCCGAGCAGGAAAACGGAGGAAGTGCCAATGTGAAATCCGGCTGAGGTGTAGTGTGGATTATCACTTGCCTGGAGGATGAATTGATGCATCCTCCGGCATTCGTAGCCGAAAGCAAGACGGTGTAGGGCCCGATGATCGAATAAGTATTTTGGGGATTGGCGAGCGTCGAAGAATTCCCGTCTCCAAATGTCCACGCATAGCCGGTGATCGTTCCGCTGGTATTGTTGGTGAACTGAACTGTCGTTCCCTGACATCCGCCACTCACAGAAAAATCAACCGTGGGGCCTTGTTGTTGAACAGTGAAATTCTGTGTCTTTTGCGAAGAACAACCTGGAATGGTGGCCACTAACTGAATTACTTGTGATCCGGTGCCCGAGAACGATTGAATCAAATCTATCACCGATGAAACTCCGCTTCCGTTTACATTCCATTGCCATGAAGGATTGGAACCAGCATCAAAGGAGGTGGTATTGGAGAAGGTGTAGTTTTGGTTTGTACAAACAACGGAAGGCGCAGGCAAGCTAAAATCCGCTACGGGCGGATTAAAGATAGTGATCGGCTTTGTTGCGGAATTGCCACAGCCATTGGTGGCCGTCACATTCAATCTTACCGTAAAATTTCCTGCCGCAAAAATATGGGACACGCCCGCACCGGTTCCAACGCCCGTGTCACCAAAATCCCAGGCATAATTCGAAATATTTCCAGAAGTATTAGCAGAAGTAAAGCCAGCCGAACTGCCCGCACATACTTGCGCGTCGAGCGAAAAATCAATGTCGGGGGCGGTTGAAGATGAAACAACGACCTGGCGGGATGTGAGTGCGTATTCTAAGGTCGTGCTGTTGATCGCTTTCAGCTCAATCAACTTTGTCCCGTTCGTCGAGTAGGTTATCGGAAGCGGGTTGGTGCTTTGGTCATAGGCTGTGCTTGCCCCACAAGGAGATTCAAATACCGACTGCTTGAGTATATTATCGATGATACCAACCCCCTGCAAAATGCTCTGGCCCTTGAATCGAATCGCATCAATACCCAAAAGCACCGGCAAGCCTGTATGATTAATTGCGGAAGGAGGATTTGCGGGGTTTAGATCTTTGAAATCAATAATTTTTATGGCCAACGTTTCGTTGCTGACGGTCGCATAGTACTGATTCCCTTCCTGCGCCACACTGATTCGGTAAGGAAGGTCAACAGCGGCGGGAAAGGTATAAGATGCCTGTACCGTGTGTGGGGATAACAGATCGCTGCCAAAGCTTACTTGATATATCTTACCATCGTAGTGCGAGACAAGAAGGGCGATCCACGCCGTGTTCGTTCGAACTATTTCAATTCCCGGTGCCGTGTTTCCTCCTCCTGTGATTACCCCCGTATCAAAGACGTGGAACGCGGGCACGATCGGGTTGTCAAAGGAGTCCCTGAAGTTGACCCTTATAATAGAACCTGAATTCCTTTCAGCCATCACAAGAATCAGATCCGCGTTTTGACGAACGATTCTCAAATCCCAAATCCGGCCGGAGACACCAAAGTTGCCCACATTCGCAGCCGCCGGCGTGTTTGTCAAGGAGGAACCAAAATCCAATCTGACCAGACCCTGGTCCAGCTCGTTGGAGGTCACAAAACCATACCATAGTCCGCCATCCTTGATCAAATCGATTTCGTGGGGAAAGACCAACAATCCTCCGGGGTCTCCCAGGTCCGTGATCGCCGGTGTGTTCAATGGACTGTTGCCAAAATCAAGCCTAAATAACTTGGAGCCCGTTTGGCTTACCGCAAATCCGAACCACTGTCCATTGTCTTCCACCAGTCTATAACCATAGCCATTGGATAAGCCGGTGACGGTGGCCGCATCGGTATTGTTTTTCAATACTTGAAAATCCCCCAGGCAAAAGTCCCACTCGTAACTGTCGGCATTCATTGAATTGTTTATTGGTTCAATTCGCTCATCGATGCATGCGGTGACGGGCACCGTAAGATCGGCGATAGGGCTCTGTGCTGCTGCGATCTGCAGCCCCAGTGTAAATAGACCAATAACAACAAGTCGGGGATGTACAAAAACAACCATGGAATGGGTTTATACCTGTTGCACAGTTTATGTAAACTCTAAAAGTAGGTAAAAAACCCTTTGAACAGATTTGCAAAATAGCATGTCTTCAAAGTCTGCTTGCAATAATTTTGGAAATCACCTGGGAAGTGCTCCATCACCGTATGGACTCGGCGCCCGCTGCACAGGGATTTACTTGTTAAGGTTTTTCATCAATAGTTCCGAAAGCAGGTCGGCGTTGTTTTTCGCATTGTATTTTTCCGGAAGAAGAATTGCTTGTCGTCCGATTGGAGACCTGTTCTTTATTTCCTGAATCAAGAATTGAGCTAAACCGGCGACGTCTGAATGCGTGAAACAATATGATTTGTAATCCTGCAAAATCCGACGAGCAGTGCTCTCCAGGGGTGTTATGGCAATAATCGGCTGACCGGTCAAGAAGTAATCCAGGATCTTGGATGGAAAAAATATGGCATCCCTGCCGGACGTTGGGTTATCCACCACCAACAGCAAGTTGGATTGTCGTTGAAGCTGCAATGCGTCCTGATAGGATAATGTGCCCAGGTGTGAAAGGCATTTATACTTGTTGTCGTGAAAAAAATTCCGGTTTGCGCGATCCATCGGTCCCGCGGCAAGGATTTCCAGATCGTTCAGCAATGCCGGTTCGACCTTTTCCACCTGCCGCAACACATCCGTCAGGAAAGACAATGATCGTTCGACGGTCAATCCACCCGTATAGACTATCCGCAACTTATCATTCTGAAAAATAGTGTTGCAAAATTCGTCATCGGGATCAAACACGTTTGGCATAATACCGAATCGGTCCCTTAAGTCCGGGTATGCTGAAGCATATCGATCACGGGTGGCGGCAGTTGTAAAGGTGACGGCACTTGTATTTCTTAATAACCGAAGCTCCGATTGCAATTGCTTCGGGGAAGGCTCCTTTTTCAGGGGAGACAATAACCAGGGATCACTCATATGCATGACCCAGGGAACCTGATAGAATTGACTCAGCTTCGAGGCCATAAACGCTGAACTCATGGGATTCGATCGTGAATAAATAATATCCGGCTTGCGATGCAGTTTTCGTATTGCCTTTTTCCATTGCCAGTGGAACGTCATCTTACTATCCGGAAAAAGCAGGTTACCCAAGCCCGCTTTTCGCAGCGCAAAACTGCTCCATCTTGTTTCCCACAACGGCAATTCAACCAGTTGGAAATATCCGTCAAGATAAGAAAACAGCGACGGGTCTTCCTCCATAAAAAGGGTTGGTCGCTTACTCGTCACCACATCAATATGAAACTTGCCGGTTCGAACCAGGTATTTGAAATAGCGGGCCGTCTGCAAACATTCGGGATCGTTTTTTGGAGGGAAGGCTATACTAACAAAGAGCAGATTTGGCATAAGGTTTAGGCAGGAGTAAATTTTGCATTTTTTTTACTGAAATCCTGTTTAAGGGATTACTTTGCAGTTCTGCGGTTTAAAGTATGACGCGTTGCTTTTACAGAAAAAGAACATACTGATCATATCGCCGGAAAGATGGGGTACCAATATGCTGTCAAAGCATCATTATGCCATCCAGTTGGGCCTGCAAGGTAATACAGTATTCTTTCTCAACCCTCCATCTAACACATCGCCAGGGGTAACGATTCAACCGACAGCCTATCAAAATGTATCCACCGTCGATTATGCCCCACTCATTCGCGGTCAAAACAAGATCCATTCTCTTTTCAGAAGATTAGGCGACGCTCTCGCATCGCTGGATATTCAAAGGATCAAAAGAAAATTGAATCCGGTCATTGATATAGTATGGAGCTTTGACCCATACCGGTTTCAGAATCTGAAGTTGTTTCACGTTCCACTGGCTATTTTTCATCCGGTGGACGCTTTTTATTCGACCCTTGACCTGCGGTCGGCCCAGACCGCAGACATTGTCCTTTCCGTGTCTGACCACATCTTAAAAAAATACGCCAGTATGAAGACGCCGACCTTCTTCATCAACCACGGCGTGAGTCCAATCTTCCTCACAGAACGACCTATCGCAAAAAGACAGGACGACGTCATCCGGTGTGCTTATGTTGGAAATCTTTTGTCATTTGCCTTACATCAGGAAAATCTGTTGCAAATTGTGAAAGAAAACTCCGGTGTTGAGTTTCATTTCATTGGACCCTACCAATCCAGCAACCTGGGTCAATCCAACAAGTCTTCAATATGGATTGACCACTTGAGTGCACTCACTAATGTAAAGATGCATGGAGAGCTTAGCACGACGAACCTGGCTGAGCGGATTAGTCTTTTTGATTTGTTTTTAGTGTGCTACGACGCGGAAACATTCGGCGATGTTTCGTCCAACAGCCATAAAATAATTGAATACCTAAGTACGGGAAAGGTCGTCGTATCCAGCTATATCAGCGCTTATCAAAAAATGGCCGAGGGCCTGTTTGAAATGGTTACCGATGATAGACAGCTACCCCTCAAATTCAAAGAGGTGGTCGGCAACCTGGCCTGGTACAATGCGTACGAACGCCAGCAAAAACGCAGAGACTTTGCCCGCCAAAATAGTTATGAACAACATTTGAAGACGATTGAAAAGCTCATCGACCGGATTGATAGGGGTTAGTATTGCGCTTTGCCTGATTTAAGGAAGTTTGTTTTTATAAACCTCCATAGAGGCCGGACGAGTTTAAATACAGGCATGCGTTCGTAAATCTCTGTCTCAACAGGATAATCTGAATGGAGGTGCGTGGGAGCGTTCATGATTTTTTCGAATTCTTCTTTGGTCAATTCCAATTTCTTAATGACAAAATCGTAGTCAGCACGGAGTTGCTCCTCTTGATACAACGGCCTTTCCAATTCACGCAATGCTTCACCCCTTGAAAGCTGCCCTGAACAAATCAATGTTGACAGGTGCGCCTTTCGTTTGTCGACGTGAAATTTAACCGGTAAAATATAGCCTTGATAGAAACGGGTGAATACAGATTCGAAGTGTTTGCCTCCGTAATCACGCCACCCGAGTTCCTTCTTTAGCTCTTCCTTGGCCTTGTCCTTGTCGTAGGGTAAATAATTGAGAATCGAGACTGACTGAATACCCATGACCTGTGCCAGGTTCCGCAACCGTACCGTAAGCAAGGGGTATGTCTTCAGGGGTCTGCCTACAAACTGTTTTTGCAATGCCTTGATATGTACGTGATCAGCCTTGTGATGAATCCAGGCCTCCGGAAGAATGCCTTCTGTTACAATGTTGGTGCCACTCAAAATGAATTTTATATTGAACTTGGTCGCCAATTTATACAACGTGGCGACAATGGCATGATCCGTTACCATTTCGATGTCTATTACCGAAGCCTTCAAGAAAGCCAACTGAAGGTCACGGAATTCTTCCCATTGAACTACCAACGTATGCAGGTCGAATCCTAACTTCGAAACTACTTTTTCGATATTATCAACAGCGAGTTCAGAATTCCATCCGTTATCAAAGTGAACCAGCAGGGGTCGAAGTCCGAGTTTGCTGGCTTGCACAGCAAGGTAGGTGCTGTCTACGCCGCCGCTAATGCCGAGCAGCGAATCATAGGACTTGCCTTCTCCGGACTTTTTGATTTCATTGACAATCCTTGCCAACTCCTCAATCCCTTCGTTTCCTTTTTTTACGAATCGATCCTCATCTTTCGCGTACTTTTGACAGTAAACGCACACACCCTTCGCGTCGAAGTGGATTCGCGGATCATCGATGGTGTCCAACACACAATGGATGCATTGCTGATAGGCCCTCTCACGGTCGTTCTTCTCAGGCATCATACCCCGCCAGCAGTTTTATTTGCTTGGCAAATAAGGTGAAATTTCTGTCAGCGTTAAATTTTTGTTGACAAAATCGCCGGATTGATTCCCTGTCAAAGGTTTGATGAAGCAGGGTTTTCTCAAGCACAGCGCAAATGACACCAGGCTTCGCTTCTTTATCTACCAAAATCCCGGTTTGCGATGTCACGATTTCAGGTACGCCATTTACATCACACGACAGGATCGGGATACCAAAACTGGCGGCCTCCATCATCGATACGGGCAAACCTTCCGTCTCACTGAGCGATACAAACAGATCAACAAACGTCGCATGATAAAGGCCAAGCACTTGCGCGTTGTCCCTTTTACCCTTGAAATCCACGCTGATATTTTCAGGCAATGTTCTTGACATAGCTTCCAGAGAACTCCGAAGGGGTCCGTCCCCAACGTGAATCCAGCAAATATTCAATCGCGAGCAGCGAAGTGTTTCAATCAATAATTCGATTCGCTTCAGGGGTATCAGATCCGAGCAGGACACGATCGTAAAGTGATCTCCGTTCTTTTGAGGAAGGATACCCCCGAAGGAATCGGGGATGCCGAGATAACTTAATCTTACTTTGTTCGCAAGCCCGGGTGGCAGTTGACCCACCAGGTAGTTAAATCCATGCTGGCTGATCGTAAAGACCGAATCAAGATATTTGACCCGATACGCCTGGTAGGAAACCCTTTGTTCAAATTGGCGTTCATGATATAGGTCAAATCCGTGCGCCCTGGCAACAGCGAACCGGATGACTTTCTTTCTTCGCAATTCTGCCAGCGCCAAAGTGGCGTCAACCAGCCAATAATCGTAAAACAACGCGTGCTGCAATCCCCGTTCTCTTATAAAAGCATCTAAGGGTGCAATTTTCTCCGCCTCCAGCAGAAGGTGACCCAAAAAGCTCTTGATGTACCTGATATAATATGTTCGCTGGCCTGATTGAAACAACGCCCACCAATACACTCTCGCTATCATGGGAAAGTGGCGGATCAATAACCGCCAGGGTTTTTTCAACTCAACCGGGTTAAAAATAGAGAACACCTTTACATTCGCCGGCAGTGCATTGAACGCGAGCGTTTTCCCCGGCAACAGATACACCGTTTCAAACTCTTCTGCCAACCGGTTGATCTCCTTATCCAGTAATGGATCTGGATATTGCAGCGTTAGCAACACGAGCACCGGTTTCATTCTATCAGGGAATTTATGAACGCAACGTATGCATTTACTTTCAATTGATAGTCGATGTACTTATAGGCGCATTCCCGAAGGCGTCGTGAAACATCCGGGATGGCATATGCGCGAAGGGCAAAGGATACTACCTCCCGCAAATCCAAATCCCCTTGCACCCTCAGGTAGTACGGAACCATTTCGGTGTTTTGAATCAGGTCGACGTCTTCATAGCCCAGCAAAAATGGCAACCCCCTGGACCAATACTCCCGCACTTTGAGTGTACTCGCTTGCACTAAAAATGCATCTCCAAAACCCAACGAGCCGATGCCAACATGACATTGGTCCACTAACCGATCCAATTCAATGCCGGTTTGATTTGGCAGAAGCGTAACGCTGTCCATCATTTCGGCTTCCTTCCTGAGTCCTGATGCAATATTACCGGCAATATAACAGTGGATCTTACAATCGCCGGAATACCTTTTAAAAGCGTTTAATAAAATATCAACACCGTGCCAGGGCGCTTCGGAACCAGCCAAAAGAAGAAGGTTCAATTCATTTCCCTTGAATGAGCTCCCGTTCCGCACAGAAACACGACTTACGCGGATGCCGTTGCTCACCGTGGTGCGAGGTATTTTCGGACCAGCGATGGCAGTCTGCCATGAAGTAATCTCCGGCGTTACCCCAATCATGCCTCCTGCCAATTGCCGCACTTTTTTCCCGAAGATCTTCTCCCCCAAAAAAAAATAGCGGTAATAGAATGAGTGCGTCTGCCGGATTTTCAGTTCTTTCTCTTCAATTGTATTATGTTCAAAGACGATTTTGCCGGGATATCTTCTGATAAACCTCCAAAGAAAATAGTCGGCCACCGGATATCGCATGAGGATGAAATCAAATTTCTTGTTTTTCAAAAAGGAATGCATCGTTCGGTATATGTTGAATTGATCAACCCCTACTGAAAAGCGCCAAAAAAATAGCCACGTTCCAATCTTTTGTGCAACGCGGTGACTGACGGGAAGGGATTCCGCGTTTGTCATTTCCTCTGGTACATTACCCGCGTCAACCCAACAAAGTTCGACATCAATACCGGCCTGGATCAGAAAGAGCGTTTTGTCCTCAAGTTTCCTGCGAACTCCTTCCGCCACGTGCCCGATGCTGATGTAAATGATTCTCATGGACTATAGGATCTCAAATCCCGACAAAACGGTCCGAACGCCAAATAGTAAAAGGATCACAGAGGCGATTATCAAAAGAATGATGGATATGTGCTTCCACCAGTTAAGTTTCAGGAGGTATAAGATATTCGACAGTTGAACACTGTACAGGAGTGTATTTGCCATGGCCAGAAAGATGATGCACTTTTCCAGGGAAAGTGAAAAATGCACTCCCAAAAACAAAACCGCGAATCGCAGAAGAAAGGTGGACGTCTGAAACGCAAACATTCCCTTTTCTCTTCTCAGGACATAATAAACGGAATCGACAGAAAAATACAGCAACTCCAAAACACAATACACCGAAAAATATTGCGCAATACGTCCGCTCATTGCCCAATCCGCTCCAAATACCAGCGCAAACAACTCCGGCCCGAAGATTGCCACGATGCCATAGGGAATCAGGCTGACCAACAGAAACAGATACATCATTCGAACCACCATGTGTTGCAATTTTTCAAATGATTGTTGATGAAGGTCGACCGCTTTCCGGTAAAAAACAGAGGTCACCGAATACGCCAATAATCGCTTTGGTAAATCGAGCATACTGACTGCCAGCGCGAGCGTCCCAACGGATTTCAGTCCAAAGGCGGCGGAAATAAAAAAAACCGAGAGTTGATCGGAAAACACGGTCAGCCAAACACCCGGCAAATTGAACAGGGGATATTGTTTATACTGTTTGAGGATGCTCTTGAGACGTGACAACGAGACCTTCGTAAAAAAAAAAATTATTCGTTCACCAATGATCAGGCGCCAACTCAAAATCAAGCCGGCGGTCTTCCCCAGAATATCCCCTGCGACCAGTCCCAGCGGCATTCCCTTTGTGAGCCACCCGAAGACAAGGTTAAAGATGCGAACGCCAACGAGAACGCCAGTGTCGAGCGCGACGGACCGCTTAAATAAGTTCAACCGGTATTGCCATTGACCGATCACCTGGTTGAGCGCAATCAGAAAGACCATGATGGGAATCAGGTAATAATAGGGCTGCAATTTCTCGGCCTGGAAAATGGATAGGAATGGACCCGATGCAAAAAACAAGACAACAAGAATGGAGACGCACGTAAAAATGGCACTGAGTACGCACAACCGCATCAGGGTATAAAAATCCTTCTCTTCACGCGGAAGCAAAAGCGCCTGAGGCAAGCGGAGCGTTGCAATTAAAGCCAAATTAGTACACACTGCATTAAATATAGAAAAGACCCCATAGGCTTCCGGGTTGTAAATGCGTGTCAATACAGGGGAAATAATAATCTGAATGGCAATATTTACCCCAGTTCCCGACAAAACCACTGCATAGTTTTGGATGAAAGAACCTTCCTTACGCAAGCCATCTGTTCCTTCCCGAATAAAGTCTTTGATTTTACCCAAGGTTTGTATAAAGTTCGGTAGTTAATGTTCTTTGATCAGGGTAATTTACCAATACGGCATTAAACCCTCCTTTAAAAAAAAACATGGCCCCGGCAGCCACCGCAGATGCCTTCGCTATCTTAATGGCATTGACAAAATCGCATATCGTACAGGCCCCTCCACAGGCGATCACGGGTACATTACTCTGTCGCGCAACAATGCCAACCAAGATCTCGTCATATCCCGCAAGAGCGCCATCCCGGTCTATAGAATTCAGGAAAATTTCTCCCACGCCAAGATCTAAAACCTGCTTTACGATGGCTTCCAGATTCTTTCCTACCCCTTGTTTTCCATTGCGTGTTTTTACCTCATACTGCCCCCACCAGTTCTTCTTTACATCCAGGGAAGCAATAACGCTTTGTTTTCCATTGCGGTAGGAAAGTTCTCTCACCACATCGGGATGCGCAAAAAGGGAGGTGTTGAAACTGATTTTCTCGATTCCACAATTGATCAATCTTTCCGCTTCTGTGATCCTGGTTACATGTCCTCCGTAGGCCAGGGGCATAAAACTCTCAGAGGCCATCTTCTCGATAAGCTTAAAGTCCGGCTCTTTTTGCTTTTTCTTATCGGTGATATCCAGGATCACCAGTTCATCCACCTCTTTGTCGTTGAAGATCTTGATTGAGTTGATAGGATCACCGACATAAACGGGTTTGCTGAACCTTCGCGTAACCACCGCGCGACCGCTGTCAATCATGATGACGGGTATGACTCGCACGCGTCTCATAGACTTAAGAAGTTCTCAAAGAGCCGCATACCGAAACGGTGGCTCTTTTCCGGGTGAAATTGCACACCAAAGATATTCTCACGTTGAAACACACAAGCAAAGTCATAACCGAAGTGGGCCGTGGCCAGCACCTGACGGGCCTGGTAAAACTCAAAATGATAGGAGTGCACAAAATAAAACCGGCCGCCTTCTTCAAAACCGCGGCCCAACGATGTGTAGTTTTTAAAACGAACATCGGTCCATTCCATGTGCGGCAAGATTGGCACTTTGGCCTCGTCAAACTTTATTGTTTTTGCCTGTACCCATCCCAGTCCCCTGGATCCACCCTCTTCACTTTCTTCAGTCATCATCTGGGCCCCCACACAGAGTCCCAAAATCTTCTTCTTATTGCCAAAAACTTCTTCTTGCAAAACAGGAATCAGGTCTTGCTTTGTAAGCCGCTCCATACAATAGCCAAATGAACCGACCCCCGGCAAAATGATCCTTTCCGCTTGTTGGATGATGGCCGGATCAGAGGCGATCACAGAATTGCCGCCTACTTTTTTGATAATGTTTTGTATGGCCATGAGATTTCCGACACCATAATCAACAATAGCTACCATGTTGAACCGATTGTTTCGGGTTTGGGGAGTATTGACAATGAGCGCAGCAACCGCACTGGCAAAAAAAGTGCAGCGCGAAACAACAAGTAGAAGAACTGATGTTTCGGGTTTTTGTCCGTATCGAACGACTCATGCGTTACGGCGGGGGCAGTCATAATAGTTTGCCACTCTGACAGATCAAATCCCAATTTCTTGATAGTATAATCGCGATCCGCCAGTTGATCTTTCAGCGGATAGGTCGGGCCGGCCAGATCCGCCAGGGCCTCCTCTCGGGTGGCCTGTCCTGACAGGATCAAGTTCGACCAATGCGCCCTCCGCTTGTCGATATTAAATTTTTCGGGCAGGTAGTAACCCTGGTAAAATCGCGTGAACGTCGATTCATAATGTTTTCCACCATAATCTTTCCACCCCAATTCGTCCTGAATTTCCTGCTTCACTTTCCCTTTGCGATAGGGTATCAGATCAAGCAGGTTTACCGTCTGAATGCCCCGTATTGCTTCATAGAAATAGCGCTCATACAGTCCAAGCCGGGGTAATTTTTTCAACTTTAGCCGGCCGTACCTTTTGTGAATTGATTTGAGATTGACAAGATCCAGCTTGTTCTTATACACCCAACCCTCCGGGTTAATCGATTCCGACACCACATTGTTGCCTGCCAGGATATACCGTATCTTGTTTCTATATGCCAGGCGATGCAGCGCGGCAAAAATGAATTGATCGGTGGGCACCTCTACATCGACAACAGAGGCTTTGAAGTAGGCACGTTGTATATCACGAAACTCTTCCCAATCCATCACAAAGGTGTGAAGTTCAAATCCCAAATGACTCACAATGTTCTCGATGTTCCTGATCGCTTTTTCGGAGTTCCATCCGTTATCAAAATGGACAAGCAAGGGTCTCAGGCCATTTCGTTTTGCAAGCAAGGATAAATAGGTGCTGTCCAATCCGCCGCTGATGCCAAGGATGCAATCGAAAGACTTGTTCTTTCCGGCCTTCTTGATCGTATCGATTGCTTTGTCAAACTCATTTTGCAAGAGTTGCGGGTCACGCAAGACCGTGCGGCTTGCCAAATGATTGTAGTAGCCGCAAAAATTGCACTCCCCTTTTTCGTTGAAAGTAATTCCCGGTACGGTGGTATCCATCACCGTTTTGGTACAGATTCGATACGTGCCTAATGTCGTAGGAGTTGTTGTTTCTTCTTCTACCAACATGGCTCAACTTGGTTTGGTCAGGCATCTAAAAAACAGAACAACAAATTTAACTAAAATAGGGTAACCACGTTATTTATCCGTTAACCCAATGAACGATCGCCTCAATGCGAATAGCATTGCGCCGAGAAGATAATACAAACCAATTCCTGCGGGAACCCAGGACTGATACAGGAGGGTAAGTAGATTTGAAAATCCGAAATTCAACAAATAAAAGCCAACGCGGTAGCTATTCGTTTTTCTCTCAAAAGATTGAAGCAGATTCTTTGAATCCATGTAAATGAACAAGCGAAACAAGACATAATTAAGAAAGACCGGAAACAGGAGTTCTTCTAATGCAGAGAGTGTTAAAATCATGAAAATTGGCGAGAAAAAACGGACCATAGCCAGGTAGCAAAATGTGATAACCTTGAGGGAAAGCAACCGGATAGAATTATGAAGGGTAAACAGGATCGCCAGCGATGCATACCAACCCCACCATAAAAGGACATCCTGATGGTGCAGATAAATTGTAATCCCGATGAAGAGGGATATTCGAATGACAATAAACAAGCCAATCTGAGCAACTGAAAGGCGATCCGACCGCTTCCTTCCGCCAATTTCTCTATGAGCCAATTGATCGTTAACCAGGTAACCGATTTCGTAGAAGGCGACAAAGGCAAGATAGTAAAGCAACAAATTGATAATCCTGATACCGATCAGGTCAAACCCGGATGTATAATAGTAATAAATGGACACAATAAAGAACGCAGGTAACCACTCGTAAACCGCATGAAAAACCCATGCCTTGCGATTGTTCAACCTCGTTTGCTGAAAATATAAAAAGGGAATAAAGAGCAGGGGAGACATAATGACCGACAATATAAGCGATTAAACAATCTGGAGTAGCCTCCAAAATTGAGAATCGTCGCAAAGGGCTATGGCCATAATGGACCAACAACCTTATCGCCCGGTTTTACCAGGCGCAGTCATCACGAAAACGGACGGCTATGCATGAACAAGGGATTCAAACGCCTTTCTAAATTCCCGATTTAGTTTCTTAAATCCCCGATAGGCTTCCCCCACTTGCCTGCAATGAGTTCGGATGTATTCCGGAGGTGGTTGAAGAATGGACATTATTCCATTGTAGGCCTTTTCAATCTCCTCCCTGTTAAAATTTTCAATGACAACACCCACCTTATATTTTTCAGCATATTCATCGTCTTCCGAAACCCCCCTGCAGATCAGGTAAGGCAGACCCGAACAAAGATATTCCCCTACTTTAATATTGGAAACAAACTTCTTGGAGGGCCCCGGGGGAACGGCAATGATTCCAAAATCAGCGGCTGAAAAAAACTTATGAATATCGCTAAAGGAAGACTGTGTGATCGTCAATCTCTTTTCGGGGACCTCTCCGTTCAAAAAAAGCTCCTTTATTTCAGAGAGATCATTCGGCGTGACTACCAAAGCATGAAACTCAGAATTTTTATCAAGCAATATTTTGAACATGTCGATTGTTTCATTTTTATAATAAAGACCGCCAAATTTACCGGGATAAAAGAGGACGATCTTGGATGGACCAATCCCATATTTATTTCTTATTTCATTTCTGTCATTCGTGGAGAACTGGAATTTATCCTCATTGACCACACTCGGAATCCGGAATACCTTTGCCTTGACCTGCCATTCTTTCAATCTTTCTGCCATGTGTCTGGTTCCTGAGCTGATCACGGATGCGTACAGGGCCGATCTCTTCTCTAAATAATGCAGCATCTTAAATTTCAGGCTGCCTCGTCCGTATGTTCCTGAGTCGACCTCATATTCACTGTGCGGCTCATATTGATACAGGTACAACTTCATTCCGAATAACATGGATATAATATAAGCATAGCTTCCTGCGACAGAAGCCAACGAAATGATGGTCTTGTAACCTTTCAACCTCAATTGAAAGACTGTAAAAAAACTGGCTGACAAGTCGATGAGTTTTAAAAGAAGGGATGTCCCTGGATGCCATTGACGGGGGTACCAATCCAGGTCGATTGCCGCCAGTTCTGATTTTATTTTTGCCACCTCGCTCGCTGACCCTAACAACTCGGGAGATTCAAAAGTAAGGAATGCAAAATGATGGTTATTTCCTTCCCGGGAAGCGATATCTGTGATGTAGAGAAAAATATTTGATTGGATCACGGGATCCATCAACTGATTATAGAGATAGATGACGGTTTTAGACTTCATTGCCTGTCGATCGACGCGGCTTCCCGGC
>JBGPGZ010000017.1:0-19764 GCA_041484175.1 Cyclobacteriaceae bacterium
AGTGAACTTGGCGAACCTTTGCATTCTCTGCGATTAAAAGAGATCCAGTGAGAGCTATCCACTCGCACAAAGCGACCGTTTTTACCGGACAGCATTGATTAAAAATTACGAAATGAGGGAGTACTTCTTAATTCGTAATTGATTGTAGCCGATGGATCTTTCCATCAAAACCACAAATATAGAGTTCGTTTTCCTGGTCCACCCCAAAGGAAGATATTTCAAAATCAGCTTGCACGAGCCCGGTATTGATGGGATTATTCATGTCGGCATAATCGAGCGCCCAGATCCATTTGCTGCTGTAATCGGCATAAATGTATTTTCCCGTCAGCCCGGTCAGCGTGGGTCCCCGATATACAAAACCACCGGTGACGGAAATACCGTAGCCGCGGCCGTACTCCCAGATCGGCATTTTAAGTCCCGACTTGTCGCAACCGCTTCCGGGCGAGTAGCAATGCTTGGCTTCCATCGTATTCCAACCGTAGTTTCCCCCGTTTTCGATCACATCAATCTCTTCGAACGAGTTTTGTCCAACATCGCCAGCCCAGAGTCTGCCATTGGCAGGATCAAAACTAATGCGCCAGGGATTTCTCATCCCGTAAGCGTAGATCTCTTGCCGGTACGCGGATGTGTTATTGGCAAAAGGATTATCGGCAGGAATGCCATAGAGATTGCCATTCTCCTGCTTGTCAATATCAATGCGAAGGATTTTTCCAAGCAGCGCTGCCCGATTCTGTCCATTGCCGTGGGGATCCCCGCCGGAGCCGCCATCGCCCACGGCGATGTATAGATATCCGTCATTGCCAAAGCTTACCTGCCCGCCGTTATGGTTGCTATAAGGCTGTGCAAAAGTAAGGATCACTTGCTCACTTGCCGGATCTGCCTTGTTGGGATCTTGCGAAACCTTGAACCTGGAAATGACGGTGCGCTCCGGATTCGCGGCCGTATAATTGACAAAGAAATAACCGTTTGTCTCAAAGTCGGGATGGAATGCAAGACCAAGCAGTCCCTGTTCATTACCCTGGTCTTGCACCTTGCTTCGGATGTCGAGAAGGATCGTTTTAACTGCTACATCCGGGTCATTTTGAAAAACGGAAATCAAGCCTTCCTGCTCGACCACAAATAACCGGTTGCTATTGTCACCGGCATGCTGAAGATCGACCGGTCTGGTAAAAGATAATTTTGGAAACGCCTGGATCACCTTGTATGAACCAATCGCCGGCGATTCGTTGCTGTTGGATTTATTGCATCCGTCGGAGGAAAATGCGAAGAGTAAAAAAGCCAGGAACAGACGCGGGGAAGAAAATGTTTTCATGGTACTCGCATGACAAAGATAATCATTTTCAAAATGTCGTTTGTGACCTGTATATTGAATGGCCATCGAATTCCTTTATGTCCAAAATTCACTCCCTGGATGCCCTCCGTCAAAAGCAACTTGAAAGCTTCGGGGTCAACAATTTCAAAAAATTCACTTCCACAAAATCAGCCGAAAAATTCCTGAAGACCGTTGGCATCGCGCTCCGGTACTGGCGGACAGAGCGCCTTCCGTTGGCAAGTCTCTATCAGGCAGCGTGGGGTAGGGTAGAAGTGCCTCCAAAAAAAGCAAAGGATGAACCCGGAAAAATCAATGTGCGTGAAGAAGCGCAGCGCAGGGCTATCGAGCTGACCAATCACTTGCTGGCAACCCACCTGGGAATAGAGGTGAATGTGATTGCCGGCCGGATTGCATTGGTTCACCGCGACCTGGCGCCCGCTTTGTATGTATTGGTCCGCCGTCACCGGCCCGTTACCGATTTAAGCGACGTGTCGCTACAGGCAAGAAAAGTTTTTCACTGGATGGAAGAGAATAAAGAGACGACGGCAGGACAAGTCCGCAAATTTCTTGGAATCCCGGCAACGGATCTCAACAACGATCCTGCTTACATGGCCCTGGCTGAGTTACAAAGCCGAATGCTTGTTGACCGCGGACCATTTATTATGAGGAAAGAAGGTATTCCCTATTTGAGCAAAGAGGGTTATCCCTATCATTGTTTTCATTTGGCCCATCAAGACCTGGTCAAGACTTCATCCAGGCTGAGCCTGGAACAAGCGGCCAGGGATTTTCTTTTCGATTACCTCCGCGGTGCAGTTTTTGCAACCGACAAAAAACTCCTCTCGGTGTTTAGTGGATTCCTTACCCGGACCGAACTCGACGGAGCTCTTGAAGATCTTTTGAAAAAGAGGAAGGTCACCGTTGAGAAAACGGGTAGGGATAGGATATTTGTATTTAAAAGGTAATTCTGGACTAGTTCCTACGGAACTGAATGGAATCACGGACGAAAAATCACGAATTAAAAATTAATTAATAATTGCGAATTGCGAAACCTAATTTCCAATTAAATCCAAATAGAGCGGGGAGATGATCCCGATTTGTCGGGAGAATCGGGAGTTGAAGTCCGGCCTGTAAGTGTTTACTTTACCCGAGTACAATAATAAATACAATAATATGTCGTATCTTGCATCACCTCACCCAAAATACTTTAATTCTATTTATTAAGACACTATTTACCGATTACCGATCACCGAATACCGATTACAGTATACCATTTCACCCCACCCATCACCAATCCCGCCTTCAGCCATGGCTAAGATCACGTTTAATAATTCACAAAGCCCCTTTTTCAAAGCCCTCAAGGAAAAAGTTGACTTTTATTTTCTAAAAAACAAACTGAGCGCAACAGGGAACCGGAAATTGCTGTTGAAGGGCTCTTATCAAATTGCGTCCGCGGTAGGCCTGTACGTTATGTTGGTCTTCTTCAATCCAGGGATCCTTCTTTCTTTATTGCTGTGCTGTTTATTTGGTTTGAACCTGGCAGTCATCGGATTTAACGTGATGCACGAAGGAGGCCATTCGAGTTTCTCAAAAAGCAAATGGCTAAACACCGTGGCGGCCTACTTCCTTAATATCCTCGGTGGCAATACCTACTACTGGAAAATAAAACACAATATCAATCATCACACCTATACCAATATTGAAGGAATGGATTCAGACATCGACGTGAGGCCGTTTATGCGCCTCCACGAAAACCAACCCCGGTACTGGTTTCATAAGTTTCAACACCTATACTGGGTTGTTCTTTATGGTATTTCTTATGTCGTGTGGGTTTTTTTCGATGACTTTCAAAAGTACTTTTCAGGACGCGTTGCTGAAGGCGCCGTTGGAAAATTGGCGCTGAAAGAGCACTTTATTTTTTGGATCACGAAGTTAGCCTATGTTACCGCCTATGTGGTCGTACCGATCATTATGGTGGGCTGGGCTCAAGCGCTGCTGGGTTACTTTATCATTTCTTTTGTGTGCGGACTCGCTATTAGCGTCGTCTTTCAATTGGCGCATGTGGTGGAATGCACCCAGTTTCCGGAACCGGATATCCAATCCAACCGCATCAATCAGGAATGGGCAATCCATCAGGTAAAAACGACGGCCGACTTCGCCACCAAGAATAAATTTGTTTCGTGGTTCTTGGGTGGCCTCAACTTTCAAATAGAGCACCACCTGTTTCCAAGGGTAAGCCACATCCATTATCCGCAGATAAGCAAGTTTGTCAAAGAAACCTGCTGTGAATTTAATGTAGCCTATCTGGAATATCCTTCGATGTTCAAAGCCTTCTGTTCGCATTTACACCACATCAGAAGATTGGGGGTTGCGTAAAATAAGGCGGTCTCCATGCAAACCCTGACCGATACCATTTTGCAGACAGCATTTCTTATCTGACAAGAGCCTTTAATCGCAATCCTTCCCTGCGTTTCTGTCGCGCCCGGATGAGCGGTATTTTTATCCCCTCGCCAGATTGTGGCGATTCGTATAAAAATCATTCTACGCTTCGCTTCAAATTCGTAACTTTCACGGACATCTTTTACTATGAAGAGGATTTTGACCATTCCGTTAATTCTGGCCATCCTGATCGTGATATGGGTTTTCTATCCTAAAAAAGAAATTGATTTCAACACGCAGGTCAAACCGATCCTGGACAAAAATTGTATTGTTTGCCACGGTGGCGTAAGACGCAAGTCCGGATTCAGCCTTTTGTTCAGGCAGGATGCCTTGTTGCCGGCCGAATCAGGCATGCCTGCGATCATTCCAGGCGACCCCGATAAAAGTGAAATGATCAGGCGCATTACTCACCGCGATCCGGAAGAAAGAATGCCCTACCGGCACGATCCGCTTTCAGAGGATCAAATCAAGATCCTCCGCCAGTGGATCAAAGAAGGAGCCAAGTGGGGCGACCACTGGGCCTATATACCCTTGAAACCCGCGGAAGTACCTAAAGTTTCAACAACCTGGGCGAAAAATGAAATTGACTTTTTTATTGAGGCCAAATGGAAGGAGAAGAAATTACACCCATCGCCGGAGGCCGATAAGGCAACGCTCCTGCGAAGAGTGAGTCTTGACTTGACAGGCCTGCCTGCCAATGTGCAACTTTCGAAACAATTTCTTCGTGATAGCAGCGACCATGCTTATGAAACGTTGGTAGATTCCCTGCTGGCCTCACCCCGTTATGGTGAGCGTTGGACCGCCCTGTGGCTCGACCTCGCGCGCTATGCCGACACCAAGGGCTATGAGCGCGATGATAGCCGGACCATTTGGCGCTATCGCGATTGGCTGATCAAGGCTTTTAACGAAGACAAACCATATGATCAATTCATCACCGAACAACTGGCCGGAGACCTATTGCCGGATCCAACGGATGATCAGCTCATTGCCACCGCCTTTCATCGCAATACGATGACCAACGATGAAGGGGGAACGGACAATGAAGAGTTTAGAACTGCCGCCGTACTCGACCGGGTTAACACAACCTGGGAAGCGCTGATGGGGACGACCTTCGCATGCACCCAATGTCACAGCCATCCGTTTGATCCATTTCGCCATGAAGAGTATTATAAGTTCGCAGCCTTTTTTAATAATACCCGTGATGAAGACACTTTTGCAGAATACCCGGTATTACGCCATTTCGCCAAAGAAGGCGTCGGCAGACTGGAAAAAATAAAAGAGTGGATTTCTCAAAATGCTTCCCCGCAAAAGGCAAAAGAAGTCGGGCGATTTATAAAAACCTGGCAGCCTAGCGTTAATTCACTGCTGGCAGATCAACTTGTCAACAGCGCACTGAGCGACACCAAGTGGTTGGTTCTCCGCAATCATGCAGTAAGCCGGCTGCCGCACGTCGATCTTACCGGAAGTAATTTCTTGATCTATCCCTTCATGAGTTGGACAAAGGGAGGAATTTGCACGATCCATCTTGATAGGCCCGATGGGGCTGTTCTTACCACGTTTACGCATGGAGACACCAAGGGCGACTGGAAGATTGAAAGCACCGATTTGGCTCCGGCGTCTGGCGTGCATGATTTATATTTCACGTATGAAAATCGACATCTCAAAAAGGAAGACGATAACGGGATCATGTTTGACTGGTTTTATTTTACGGAGGAATTTCCTGGAAAAGGAAAACCCGGTTACGATTCAGCACAAACATCATTCTGGAAATTGGTGAGGGACACTGTTGAAGTTACGCCCATCATGATGGAAAATCCTTCCATCATGACGCGAAAGACGTTTATTTTTGAACGAGGAAATTGGCTTGTAAAAGGCAAAGAAGTGCAGCCGGGAACGCCGCATTTGCTTTCACCCTTTCCAACTGGCGCACCCGCCAACCGTCTGGGACTGGCCCAGTGGATAACAGCCAGGGAAAATCCGCTAACGACGCGAACGATTGTCAATCGCCTGTGGGAGCAGATCTTCGGGACTGGTTTAGCCGAGACGCTTGAGGACCTGGGCACGCAGGGCATTCCGCCTACTCATCCGCAGTTGCTCGATTACCTTGCATTGCGCTTTATGAATGAGGATCAATGGCATATCAAATCACTATTAAAGACCATCGTGATGTCCTCGACTTACCGTCAGGACTCAAAGGTTTCCGGGGAAAGTTTGGCAAAAGACCCCTCCAACAAATACTACGCGAGAGGATCGAGGGTGCGCCTCTCCGCTGAGCAAGTTCGCGATCAGACATTGGCCGTGACCGGCCTCCTGAGTGCAAAGATGTACGGGCCGGGTGTGATGCCATATCAGCCGAAGGGCATTTGGCAGTCACCCTATAACGGACTGGAATGGAAGATGAGCAAGAACGAGGACCGGTTCCGAAGAGCGATCTATACCTATTGGAAGAGAGGTGGTTCCTATCCATCGATGATCATGTTTGACGGTGTGGCGCGGGAAGTGTGCACGGCCCGCAGGATCCGCACCAACACACCCCTGCAGGCGCTGGTCACACTCAACGACTCCGTGTACGTTGAGGCGGCGAAGCATTTTGCACAACTCCTGAAGAAGGAACCCGGAACCGTACGCGAGCAAATCGGCAAGGGATATGAGCTTGCGCTGGGCAAGCAGATCAGTGAACAGAAACTAAGTTTGCTTCTTGCATTATATAACAAGACTTCAACTACTTTCAAAAAAGTTTCATTGAAGGAGCAAAAAAGCCCAAATGACCCGGCGCTGGAGTTAGTAGCTACTGCTATCCTCAATCTGGATGAATTCATTACAAAAAACTGACGGAACATGGCTGATCTTGAAAAACTGATGCAACAAGCGCGAATGGCTTCACTCGAGGCGGTCACGCGCAGGCACTTTTTGCAGGAGTGCTCGCTGAGCCTCGGTGCGATTGCCCTTTCCAGTCTGCTCCCCGGTTGCAGTCCAAAGCCACAATCGACTTCTGCCATCGATGACTTGATCGATCCCCTGGCGCCGAAGGCCCCGCATTTTTCCGGCAAGGCGAAGTCCGTGATTTACTTACACATGGCTGGTGCTCCTTCACAGCTTGAGCTCTTTGATTATAAACCCGATCTTCAAAAGCTGGATGGTCAACTTTGCCCTCAATCGTTGCTGGATGGAAAGCGATTTGCATTCATCCGCGGTGTTCCAAAAATGATGGGGCCGCAAGCTGTATTTAAGCAACGCGGACAAGGCGGATCGTGGGTCTCTGATCACTTGCCGCACATGGCTTCCATCGCTGATGAATTTACTTTTTTGAAGGCGGTTCACACTGATCAATTCAATCACGCGCCTGCCCAGCTCCTCATGCATACAGGAAGTCCTCGTTTTGGCCGGCCGAGCATGGGCTCCTGGGTTAACTACGGGCTGGGTACCGAGAACAGTAATTTGCCTGGCTTTGTCGTGCTCACCTCGGGTGGCAGGGCTCCCGATGCCGGCAAGAGTGTATGGGGCAGCGGTTTTCTTCCCACGGTTTATCAAGGTATCCAATGCCGGTCCGATGGCGACCCCGTTCTATTCATCAAGGACCCCGAAGGTGTTGACCGCACCATGAGGAGAGCATCGATCGACGCGATCAATGAAATAAATAAACTATCGTATTCCGAATCCAAAGACCCGGAGACGCTGACGCGGATTGCACAATATGAATTGGCCTATCGCATGCAGGCGACGGTGCCGGATGTAATGGACATTTCCAAAGAGCCTGACTACATCCAGGAAATGTATGGCACACAACCGGGAAAAGCGTGCTTCGCCAACAATGCATTGCTGGCCCGAAAGCTTGTTGAAAAAGGGGTTCGTTTTGTTCAATTGTTTGATTGGGGTTGGGACAGTCATGGAACTGACGCGAGTGTGGCGATTGACATTGGCATGATCAACAAGTGCCGGTCCGTCGACAAAGCCACCACCGCCTTGATCATGGATTTAAAACAGCGAGGATTGCTCGATGATACGCTGGTGATTTGGGGTGGGGAATTTGGCCGTACACCCATGCAGGAAAATCGCGAGGGAAAGCCCAACCCATTCAAAGGCCGCGATCATCATGTGGAGGCCTTCACCATCGCTATGGCTGGTGGAGGACTAAAGCGCGGATTTTCGTTTGGAGAAACGGATGAATTCGGATACAGCGGTATCAAACACAGGGTGAGCCCCTATGATATACAGGCTACGATCCTTAACCAGCTTGGTTTTGATCATGAAAAGTTTACTTATCACTTCCAGGGCCGGCCTTTCCGGCTTACCGATGTGGAAGGGAAAGTTATCCATCAAATAATTGCTTAATAATGACACTGGACCGCAGAACCTTTATTAAATCCACCGTCACTTCCAGCGCCGCCTTATTGTTGACTTCCGAAACATTCCCGGCTTCAACAAAAAAACAAGTTAAGGTCCCCGTCAATTTCGCCATCAAGATCATGGCCACGAACTGGGGCTTTGATGGCACCAGCGAGCAGTTTTGCGCTAAAGCCAAGCAGGCTGGCTATGATGGTATTGAGGTCGGATGGCCCGCAGACGAGGCCAAGCGCAAGGAACTTTTTGATGCAATCAAGGCGCATCAGTTGGAATATGCTTTTTTGCTTGGAATCTGGGATAGCAACGAATATGCGACTCACTTCGCACGGTTTGAGAAAATCCTGTTCGAAGCAGTCGCTACCAAGCCACTTTATGTTAATTGTCATTCCGGGCGTGACTACTTCTCCTTTGACCAGAACAAGGCGTTTATCGATCTGTCAACGCGTCTTCATCAGGAAACAAATGTTCCCATTTATCATGAAACGCACAGAAGCCGGATCTTGTATTCAGCCCCGGTAGCAAAAACATTTATAGAAAAAATTCCAGACCTGCGCCTTACGCTGGATATCTCTCACTGGTGTGCCGTTCATGAATCGCTCTTAGCTGATCAGCCGACGACCATTGACATGGCTCTGAGGAGAACCGATCACGTTCATGCGCGCATCGGTCATCCTGAAGGACCACAAGTCAATGACCCCCGGGCGCCGGAATGGAGCAAGGCCCTCGAAGCACACCTCGCCTGGTGGGATAAAGTGGTGGGATACAAGATTAGCAATGGCTCACCGTTCCTTACATTCTTAACTGAGTTTGGCCCGCCAGATTACATGCCCGCCTTGCCCTACACCCGAGTGCCTGTGGCCAATCAGTGGGACATTAACTTATTCATGCTATCGCTTTTGAGAAAGCGGTATACGTCATGAATTGTCTAAGAATAACCTTGCATTCGCTGGTGATCGGTGATCAGTAATCTTTGCAATACTAAGAGCCTTGCCGATTACCGATTACCGATCACCGATCACCGATTACCGATCACCGATTACCGATTTACCGATCACCAAGATAGACTCTTAAAGAATCAACAATTTGTAACCTAGATGGATCTCCTTGAATACATCGGTCACTTTCATCCAGTACTGGTTCACCTGCCCATCGGGATTCTGCTCATTGCCATTGGTTTTAAGTGGCTTTCCTATCGAAGAGGATTCCGTAAACTTCGCAAATCAGTAAGACTCCTGCTCCTCATGGGCTTCTTATCCGCAACCATGTCATCGTTGACGGGGTATCTTCTTTCTCAATCCGGGGACTACGATGCCGAACTTTTGAAGACGCATCAATGGCTTGGGATCGGTGTAACCATCCTGTCGTTGGTTGCATTGCTGTTGAGCAAGCAAAAACAAAAGGAACTGCGATTGGCATATTCTTTTATCATTTTTTCCCTCGCCATCCTGGTTGTCTTGACTGGTCATGCCGGAGGCAGTCTCACGCATGGAGCCGATTTTTTAAAGCCGCCGCCCGTGTCTGAGTGGTTTGACAGTGGAGTCGAAAGCAAATTGATGGCGGTTGATTTCAAGACGGCATTGATCTATAAGGACATGGTCGCACCCGTTCTTAATGCAAAATGCATTCGTTGTCATGGCCCTTCCAGGCAAAAAGGAAAACTAAGACTCGATCAACCCGAATTTATTTCGAAAGGGGGAAAGGATGGACTCGTCATTGACACTGCCAATTGGGACGAAAGCGAAATTGTGAGAAGAATTCAACTGGAACTAAGTGACGATGATCACATGCCCCCCAGGGAAAAGAAACAGCTGACGAGCGAGGAAATCAGTTTGCTCCTTTATTGGATAAAAAACGGGGCGGACTTTAAAACAAAACTTTCCACGCTGCCCGGGGCCGACTCGGTCATGCAACTGCTGTCCGATCTGGAAGACAAGGGACCCGGGAACGCGGAAGTCAAAACGATCATTCCGATGCCCGATCCACAGACGATCGATCATTTGAGAGCCGGGGGAGTCGCGATTTCTTTCCTTGCCGACGGCAACGGATATGTATCTCTTAACTTTGTGAATGCCGACAGCACCCGCCTGTCTTTGCTCCTTAAGGAACTTCCAAGGATTCACCTGCAGGTGGTCGAGGTGAAGTTTCCAGGTTGTGATCTGAAGCGTCTGGACTGGGCTCAACTTTCAGCGCTGACATCGCTTACCCGTCTGAATCTGGAAGGTTCCAACATTACCGACAATGATATGCCGGCGATCCAATCCTTGTCCGGTCTTCAATACCTCAACCTGGTTGGCACCTCGACGACGCTAGCGGGTCTTGAAAAACTAAAGCTGCTGAATGGTTTGACAAAAATTTATCTTTATCATACAAAGATCAACGAGGCAGACGGCGCCGCTCTTCGGCAACTGTTTCCAAAAGCCTCCATCGATTTTGGAAACTATAAGGTGCCCACGCTGCCCAGTGACACCGCAATACAAAAAGAAAGATACACGGTTCCGAAAAAATGATCCTTCACCAATGTGATTCTGGATTCTTGGTTACTGGATTCTGGTAGAAAGAACACCTCCAGAATCCAGCATCTAGAATCCAGAATCACTCAATCCAGGGATTATTCAGGCAGCCTTCTGCACCGGAAATATTCCAAAGTTCAGCAGCGCCGCATGACGAACTACTGAAATATCAACCATCGTAAGAATGTCTTTCTTAGTCAGCTCTTTGAATAATTCCGAGAGGGAATTCACAGGCTTCCCATTAAAAGAGACAATGATATCGCCCTCCCTTACCTGCGATAGCGAGGCCGGTGAATTGGGTTCGATATTCGCGATGAATAGTCCTTTTTGATTTGGTAGATGATAATGCTGCCGGACCTTGGGATTGACGGTAACCTCTTGCAGCATAAAGCCCAGGTAAGCTTTGAAAACTTTACCATTCTTGATCAACTGGCTGGCCACTTCTTTGGCGGTATTTATATCGACCGAGAAACTCAACCCTTGTGCCCCACTAATGATGGCGGTATTTACTCCAATGACGTCTCCATCGGTCGTGATCATCGGCCCACCGGAGTTTCCAGGGTTAAGCGCGGCGTCGGATTGGATCACGTTATCCACGGTCATACCCGATTGCGTTCGCATCGTCCGACCGAGGGCGCTGATCACACCGGTTGTAACTGTGTGCTGATACCCCAACGGGTTTCCGATGGCGATGACGAATTGCCCGATTTGAAGCTGTTGCGCATCGCCCAGCCTGGCTACGGAGTATCCGTCGGCGTAGATTTTTACGATTGCCAAATCCGTGTCAGGGTCTTTTCCGATTAGCGTGGCCTCAATTTCATTTTCGTTCAGCAGCGACACCATAATTTTTTCGGCGCCGGCGACCACATGATGGTTTGTGAATACCAAACCGTCAGAAGAAAAGATAAAACCCGAACCAGAGCCAGCCGGTTTTAATTTACCTTGTACTGTTTTGTAAACGTCAATCTTGACCACCGCATTTTTTACCACGTTCACTGCATCGATGATCATTTGTGAAAAAGCATCCATAAGAGTCCTTTTTGCGTCTGGGACTCAAAAAGCCTTCCAGAATAATGAACAGGTAAAAATGACGTTGAGGCAGCCAAAATGGCTCAATTACAGATTCTTGCACTCTTTTATAAATTTTGTAACTTTTCACGTCCCTAACCAGTCTATGCATGGCCAAACTCAAGAATATCATTAAGCAGCTTTCCGAAAAAGACTTCAAGTCCATCCACGATTCTCTTATTGAAAGCAATGCCGAAAAGTCAGCATATCTGCTGAAAGCCTTGCGCGAGCGCTCCCTCTCTGACAGCAAGATCATGGTGGAATTGGATGTGAACGCCAACGCCTATTATACCCTCCGGTCGCGGCTCAATCAAAAGATAGAAGAGCACCTGATCCAGCAAATGGAAAGCCCCAGGACCGATATCCTACGCAAGGTGGCCAACCTCAACGAAGTCCTGTTTACAAAAAAACGCACCATTTCCATCGCCACCCTGAAGAAGTTGGAAAAGGAACTTCTCGATTATGACCTTGCCAACGAGCTCACGATCGTCTACAAGTCTCTCAAGAAAATTCATATCAACACACCGGATCATTTTCAGTATTCGCAACTCTATAACCGTCACGTTGCCTACATGCTTGCCGTTGACAAGGCCGAAGACTTAATGACCGAGTATGTTAAAAAGTATGGCAGCTTTCTCCTGTCAGGCGATGAGACCGAGAAACTCGGACTTACCTTGTTGTGCCGGGAAATGCAGAACGTCGCGCGCTTATATGAATCGCACCGGCTTTATGTCTATCAGAGCTGCATGCTGGTTTACCACCGCTTGTTCGTAGAAAAAGAGGATAACCTCCAGCAGGAAGGGGAGTCCATCGAGGATATCTTTGATCACGTTCAGAAAATTTTTGATTCCTACAACCTGGATCCGCTGTATTATCATATCAACCTGGTGTTTGAGTTTTTGAAGCTCGAATACTATAACCACTATAAGGTTTTCAGGCAGGCGGAAAAGTACTACGAAGAAGTGAACGACGCAGCCAGCAATTTGCTGGTGAACTATACGAACTATACATTTTCGGCGCAGTTCCTGATCTCCAAGCTGGAACGTCACCTTAGGCTGGGCACTGAAAAAGAACTTTACACAGAGAATGAAAGCATCTTCATGGACTTTGAGGCAGACCCGCAGGATGTTCCGAAGCACTTGATCTACACGGTATACAAGGCGTTGTCCAGTTATTATGTTGGTAAATACGATGAGACGGCTAAACTCATCAATCAATTGCTTAATGAGATGAGCTTGAAGAAATATCCCTTTGCCCAGATGGAAGTCAAGACATTGCTGGCCTTGCAGTACTGCCTGCTAAAGGATTTTGAATTATTCAACCAGTTGAGTAATAGCATCCAACGTCAGATCCGGATGTTTGGGAAAGACGAATGTGAGAACGTGCTTCTCTTTCTGAAGATCCTAAAAGTGGCTACGAGCGAATCTAAAAAGGATAAACCCAAGAAGATCAACGCCATCATCCCCAAATTCAAGACGTTAACCATGAATTATTTTGCGCCAACCATGCTCATCAAGATGGATGAGAAGTTTGTGGAGGCCCTTGTGGCGATCGATACACCACAGAGCCGGTAATCGGTAGGCCGGTATTCGGTAGGTCGGTGAATCGGTAATCGGTGTTCGGTGAGTGGGGAGGAGCAAGGAGTGAGAGACACGAGATACGAGGTACGAATTACGAGGTACGAGGTAAAACAATTCTTAGTGCCTTAGGGTCTTTGTGGCAAATACGTGCCTTTGCAATGCGGGCAAAACTAAGATCAATGATGTTGTGTGATAGCGGAAGATTGGAGTGGTTCTTTCATGTTTGGAAGGTGGCAAGGAACTCTTGATCAATGCATCGGCACATAGAGATGACCTCAGTGGGCCCTTATTTACATCGTGTCCGAAGAAGGACTGATTACAGATCACCGATTACCGATTACCGATCACCGATCACCGATCACTGATTACCGATCACCGATTACCGATTCAGACTTCAAGCTTCACAATACTCTCGTGAGAGAGCGGCTTGTTTATATAAAGCTTTACGTTGGTATATTTCTTTGAACGGCTGAAGTCCTGCGGGTTGATCGAGGACGTCAGCATGACGATCTTGCACTTCTTCTTGGCGGTATTGCTGAGCTTTTCAAACTCATCCAGGAACTGAAATCCATCCATCAGGGGCATGTCGATGTCCAAAAAGATGATGTCGGGAAGGACTTTGTCGGCCACATCCATCTTTTCCATATTTCTCAGAAATTCAATAGCGCTTTTCGCACCGGTGTGCGTGTAAATATTTTCTGCAATGGAGGCTGCTTCAATCATTTTCTGATTGATGAGGTTATCGATCTCATTATCATCAATCAACATGACCGTGCGATACTTTTTTCCTGACATAGTACTTTGGTTGAGCAATAAAAATAAGTGTATTGCTACGTATTTCCAAACCGCTCACAAATCAAACTTGATCCCCTGTGCCAAGGGCAGGCTGTCGCCAAAGTTGAGTGTATTGGTTTGCCTGCGCATGTAGACTTTCCATGCATCGGAGCCCGATTCACGACCGCCGCCGGTTTCTTTTTCGCCCCCAAAGGCGCCCCCGATTTCCGCCCCGGAGGTCCCCAGGTTTACGTTTGCAATGCCACAATCTGATCCCGCCGCCGACAGAAATTTTTCCATCTCATTCATGGTGGTAGTCATGATGGCGGAAGATAGTCCTTGCTGAACTCCATTTTGCAGCGCTATCGCCTCTTCGATTGTTTGGTACCGTATCAGGTAAAGAATGGGTGCAAAAGTCTCTTGCTGAACAATTTGGAAATGATTTTCAACTTCGGCAATCGCCGGCTTTACATAGCATCCGGATTCATGACCTTTGCTCCGCAGCACGCCCCCCTGCACTACAAATAAACCACCTTCCTCCTCGATTTTCTTGAGTGCACCGCGGTAAGCCTTCACAGCAAGCTTATCGATCAGCGGTCCAACGTGGTTTTGAGGGTCCAGGGGATTTCCGATGTTGAGTTGCTTGTATGCTTTTGCAAGTCTTTCTTTTACTTCATCGTATACTTTCTCCTGAACAATAAGCCTCCGGGTTGAAGTGCAGCGCTGGCCGGCGGTTCCGACCGCGCCAAAGACCACTCCGCGGATAGCCATATCAAGGTTGGCGTTGGCAGTGACGACGATGGCATTGTTTCCCCCCAGCTCGAGGAGTGCCCGGCCCAGTCGTTCGCTCATGGTCTTGGCCACGGCCTTCCCCATCCTCACTGAGCCGGTCGCGGAGACCAATGGAATTTGAGGATTCGCTGCCATGAGCTGTCCGATTCGATAGTCGCCGTTGACCAGGCAGGAGACCCCTTCCGGAACCCCGTTCTTGCCAAATACTTTGCTGACGATGTGTTGGCAAGCAATGCTGCAGAGAGGCGTTTTCTCCGAAGGTTTCCAAACACACGTATCGCCGCAGACCCATGCGATCATAGCATTCCACGACCAGACCGCCACCGGAAAGTTGAAGGCGGAAATAACGCCAACGATCCCCAGAGGATGATATTGCTCGTACATGCGATGAAACGGGCGCTCCGAATGCATCGTGAGTCCGTGAAGCTGACGCGAGAGGCCCACCGCAAAATCGCAGATGTCGATCATCTCCTGGACTTCCCCCAAGCCTTCCTGGTAAGACTTGCCCATCTCATAAGAAACTAATTTGCCCAGGGTTTCCTTGTATTTCCGAAGGGCATCTCCAATCTGGCGAACCACTTCTCCCCGCCTCGGGGCCGGCACCATTCGCCACTCCTTAAAGGCTTTTTGGGATTGTGCAACGACCTTCGAAAACGTCTGCTCGTCGGCCGACTGGACTTTGCCGATGAGTTTACCGTCGACCGGCGAGTAGGATTCGATGGGTGCTCCGGTTGACTTCAACCATTTTTTTCCCGTGGACACGCCCAGGTTTGTTTTCTTAATGCCGAGGGCTGCAAGGGCTTCTTTGACACCAAAGTTTTTCATCTGTGATCTGTTTATATCTAGCGTGGGTCTTCGTGGTTCATGAGATTCCTGCTCTTCCGCGCCAAAAGCAATTGCGTGCATACCATACCTTGTGCAGGGGCGCGGTGCTGGGCTCTATTGTCTGGGGCGCGACTAGTCGCGCCCCAGACAATAGAGGAAACATTATCCTCCCCGACTTGTCGGTGAGGCCATTGCGTTTGTGAAAAGCAGGGCGCTGCCGGCAGCGCCCTGCTTTTCACAAAGTTCAATTGGCGCGCCTGTAAACTTGGAATATGCTGTTGCTCTATCATTCGCGCTACACAGCACACGTTTGATCCGGGGCTTAACCGACGCCTTATCCTTGTTCATCCCTGTTGGTTGAGCTATTTCTATCATGAAGACTTCCTCTTTATAGATTTCATGGAAGTCCGATTTTCCATGGCATTATCTGACAATAAAGGAGGCCACAAAGCTAATCAGGATCTTGAAGATTCACGAAATGGGTAACATTCTCCCTCTCCTTTTGGAGAGGGCCGGGGTGAGGTGTGATCACCAGTCGATCCCGTACATCGCCTTGTCGCCTTTTCTATAAAGACCCTCCACTAAAATGCCTCCATGTTTCAGTTCAAGCATTCGATTAAGGTCTGATACGTTATCGATGGGAACTTTGTCAATGTAGGTGATGATGAATTCCTTATGCACACCGGCATTTTTCCATTTCCCATCATGGACGTCCGCAATCAATACGCCGCCATCGAGATTGAGGCTTGTCAATTCCTTATAGCTAAGGTCCTCAAAAACCGCCCCCGCCAGGTCATAATTCACTGTCTTCTTTTTGAATTGCTCGGAGCCATCGAAGTTCTTTAACTTGGCCTTGACCTCATATTCAGCGCCGTTTCTTCGATAGGTGACTTTTACCGCCTGGCCTGGGCGGTTACGGGCGACCCACTCCTGAAGTTCAGACATGCTTCCAACAGGGTGTTGATTGATGGCCGTGATGACGTCACCTTCTTCAATGCCAGATTCTTCCGCCGCACTCCCCGAGTTAACACGGCTGACAAACACGCCACGAACAACATCCAGGTGATTCTTCTCGGCTACTTCCGCGGTCACATCAGCAATCAGAACGCCCAGCAATCCGCGCTGCACTTCTCCGAACTCCAATAGATCATCCATAATCTTCTTAACCAGGCTTACTGGTATGGCAAAGGAGTAACCGTTATAACTTCCGGTGGCCGTGGCAATGGCCGAGTTGATACCAATCAGCTCTCCTTTGAGATTCACCAACGCACCCCCACTATTGCCCGGGTTAACCGCAGCGTCTGTTTGAATGAATGACTCTACCTGCAGATTCTGATTTCGATCGTGGAGGATGCCAATGTTTCTTGCCTTAGCGCTGATGATGCCCGCAGTAACCGTTGAGTTGAGGTCAAACGGATTGCCGATGGCGAGAACCCATTGTCCAGGTGTAACATTGTCAGAATCACCATACCTCACAAAGGGAAGGTTCCTTGCTTTGATCTTAAGCAATGCAAGGTCGGTGGTGGGATCAGTGCCAATCATTTTTGCATAAAAGCGTTGATTATTATTCATCACCACTTCAATGTTACTGGCATCTTCAATGACATGGTAGTTCGTTACCACAAAGCCGTCGTCGGAAATGATGACCCCCGAACCGGAGGATTGTGCATGCGGATTAAAGTATTGCTCCAGGGGATTCATACTGAAATTTCCAGGACCATAATTAGTACGGATATGAACCACAGCCGGTGTGATCATTTTCGCCGCCATCTCAAAGTTTAATTCAGCGGGTACATTTGCAAAAGAAGAATCGACCTTGTAATTGGCCGGTCTGGAATTTTGGCGCTCCTCGATGGAGGTGTAGGGAGGGCTTACATCCAGGTAACGCAGTGTAAAGAGAATGCCGACCACGGCTCCTACAAAAGCAGCAAGAATAACCGCAAGAATGAGCAACAACCGCTTCATAACCCGAACTTTATAGGAAAGTTAACGCTATTCCTGAAGAAAGGTGCGAAATACGAGGTACGAATTGAATTGGGATTTGTAAACGGGAATCCCCAAGAACGCTAAAATCTACGCTCGTGCGTTGCGAACCGGCCATGCAAAAAAAGCCCCGGTCCTTGCGAACCGGGGCAACCCAACCTAATCCAACCTAAACAATTAGCTCACCTTAATGGTTTGATTCAGCACCTTTTTTTCATCCTTGGGGATTGTCAACTCAAGTATGCCTTCGGTGTATTTCGCGTTAATCCTGGCCGGATCCACATTTTCAGGCAGCGTGAATGAGCGGCTGAACGATCCGTACTGCGTTTCGATGGAATGGAAGTTCTTGTTCTTCTTCTCGTCGGTGAATTTGCGCTCGCCGCTGACGGTCAAATGATTGTCCTTCAGCGCGATCTTGAAATCTTCCTTGTTCATGCCGGGAGCTGCCACATGCAATTCAAAGGCTTTTTCATTCTCTATAATATCCACACCGGGAACAAAAGTGCTTCCACCGGTGCGGGCCAGTGATTCATTAAAGAACCGGTCGATCAGGTTGCTAAATGAAGTCGGTGCGAATTCATTAGCGTCATAACGGATGATGCTCATAATTTTATTTTTTTTAAGGTTTTACTGGTGTTTTGAAACTCACCAATCCTATAATGAAAAAGTGTGCCGATAGAAAATTCATGAAGATAGTAAGACAAAGTGGCTTATTGTTGCGAAAATTCTTGATGAGTTATGCCAAGATGACATATATTGACGGAGAACACAAAGGGAATGCGCACTGGGAAACACAGAGAGAATAATACTTGGGACAATTGATTTCAGATTCTCATATCGTCAATTTCTATTTGAAAGGAACTCGCTCAGTTCACTGAGGTGGTCTGTGTTAATAAGGTCTACTCCGGACTCAAGCAGCGCCTTCCAGGCATCGGGGTTATCCGGAATGGCCCACAATCTTAGTTTCTTCCCCTCCCCATGGACAAGTAAGGCGAGCGATTTGATTCTTTGCATATCGCCACCAGAAGGATGACCCTTGCCCTTCCACTTCGACCATTTCATATACGTGTCGCTGACTACAGGCATGACAGCAGCGGAATATCCCTTGCCCAGATCTTCAGGTCGGCCATCCAACGAAACACTGGCGGATTTGTCTTTCAAGAGCATTTGGATTGGGCGGTTGCCTGATAGAAATATGATGACTGGCTTGACGGACTCCGGCTTGAACAAACCGGGGTAACGTCCCAGTACCTCTTTTAAAACCGGGTAGGTCGCCTCACCATCCGATTTGACATCAATCATCAAATAAAATGAGCCGCGATAACCAGGATATACATTTCCCCCATGGGCGCGAACCAGGCTGTCCAGCGGAGCGAGGTAAAGTTCTTCCAGGGTTTTGGATTTAAAGATGGGCAGGGTATGAGATACGAGAAGTTTGCCATGGACCAAATGAATGTCGGCCTCCACCGAGATAAAGCGGTTTTGAAGCGCCTCGAAAAGGGGACGGGCATGTTCATAGTCATTGTGTGCATGGGCGTGCGTCAGCGGCTGTGAAATGGCGATGGTTGAAGAAAGCAGAAGAACAGCGATACGGATCATGACGGCATTATTTAGTCCCTTTATTACAAAAGTCCAAATGTTTCAAGTCTCAAGTTCCGAAGTTTGAAGTCTAAAGTAGTCTAGAGTTTCAAGTATCAGGTCCAAGTTGTTTGTTTGAATCTTTAACATTGAACACTGGACTTTGGACATTGAACTTTGGACTTTAGCCCGCTGACACTTTAGCACATTAAATCGTAACTTCGGTCATGAAACTCCAAGACCTCGACAAACTGTCCAGATTCGAGCCGATGGCATTGCTGCTCTTGCGGATTGTTTTTGCCGGCCTCCTTGTTATCAATCAGGGTTGGCCCACGTTTCAGCAATTTATTGCGGGCTCGACCGAATTTCCGGACCCCTTGAACCTCGGTGCGCGAACTACCATGGGACTGATGGTTTTCACGGAATTTGGAGATAATGCTGAATTGCGATTTTTGATTAATTTTTGATTTGCGAGTTGCGAATAGTTGCGAATTGTGAGTTAGGTGGTTACGCTCGATCAATGCGAAAGAACCTACTTCGCAATTCGCCGTTCGCAAATCAA
>JBGPGZ010000018.1:0-19564 GCA_041484175.1 Cyclobacteriaceae bacterium
CCTTGTACCAAAGGCGGGAATCGAACCCGCACATCCGAGGATACACGATTTTGAGTCGTGCGCGTCTACCAGTTCCGCCACTTTGGCTAATACATGCACTGATTTCGAAGGCCTGTTGCGCGCCTCGCCCACCAAAGCCTTGGCGAAGGTGGGCCTGCCCCGACATAGTCGGGGTCTACCAGTTCCGCCACTTTGGCTTAATGGGGTTGCAAATATGAGCAAAGTTTGAATTTTTACCAACCGGCCTTTGCAGGAAAATGTTAATTCTCAGAAGAGCATTGATCAGTCTCTAAAAACCCGAAAAATATTACCTTTGGAACCGATCTTGGAAAGTTATAGTTGAGCTGCTTTAGCGTGAAGTTTAAATAAAAGTTTATCCCAAGCAGTTATTAATTTGTACCTCGTAATTCGTACCTCGTACCTCCACATTCGGACCTCGTACCTCAACAAACCCCCTTTATGCAAATTGCAAAACACACCGTCGCTTCGATTCATTACACCCTCAAAGACAATGACGGCAATGTTCTTGACTCCAGCGATGGCCGTGAACCGCTCAACTATATCCACGGCATCGGTAACCTGATCCCAGGCATGGAAGAAGGCCTCGAAGGAAAAGTAAAAGGCGATAAACTCAACCTGAAAGTGTCACCCGAAAAAGGCTATGGCGTCAAAAGTGACAAAATGGTCCAGAAGGTGCCGCGTGATGCCTTTGGAGACCAGCCCGTAAAAGTCGGCATGCAGTTTCAAACCAACCGCGGTGAAGTGGTTACCGTAACCTACGTGGGCCTTGAACAAATTACCGTAGACGCCAATCACCCCCTTGCAGGAATAGAACTGAATTTTGCCGTGGAAGTATTGGATGTCCGAACAGCTACCGGGGACGAGATCGCCCACGGTCATGTTCATGGACCGGGTGGACACCACCATTAATCGGTGATCGGTAATCGGTAATCGGTGATCGGTAGTCAGTGATCGGTAATCGGTATATAAGTTTAAACTCGAAACTTTGGAATTTGGACTTTGGACCTGAAACTTGCCTCGTCACCTGATCAAAACGAGTTTTCCCCCCTGATCAAAATCCTTTCCATTCACAGTCAATCGCAGGCGGTAGACAACCATCCCTCCTGTCAAAGGATTTCCGGCGGTATCTTTCGACTCCCATATCAATTGATTTGTGCCAACATGAAAGCCACTCACGTCGTTCATACCAAATTCATGGAGCGGCCGTCCATCAAGGGTGTATAAATTCAAACTGAAATCGCTGGGAACGACATTGCCGGTAAGAATAAAATCAAAAAAGAAGGAACCGGACGAAGGGTTCGGGTAAGGCGGCTGGAAAGTGAGCGTGGTTTCATTTTTCACCTGGAAGATAATTTGGTATGGCTCTTTGCCGCTCTTGTTTCCGCTTGCATCCATGGCTTGCACAAATAAGGTATACTCCCCTTCCGGAAGGCTTTGAGGTTCGAATTCTATCCGAAAGTCGGACGCGCTGTTTGCTGCAAACCATTTTATATCATTGCGCGTAAAAAAAATGGATTGTGCCGGACAACAGGGATAGGTAAGGATTACACTGATACCGGTCGTATCAGTCTTGAACATGTAAGGATTGTCATCCCTGAGCGTAATCAGCACAAAGGGGTTGGGTGAAACAAAATCGCCATTGGCAACATGGCGACCATCGATCGTCACGTCCAACACCGGAGAAAGGCTGTCGGCCTTGACATTGAGATAGTTTTCAAAATCCGCAACATTATTGTCATAGTACTGCTCTGGCAGAATCCTGGGGTTTACAAAGACATCAATATCATTAGGTCCGGCCTTCCCCAGCGTATTCGTGGTGACAATGAAATTGGTTGTATCGCCTGGCAGGGGCGCGTTGATTTTAAATTGGGTTAGCTCATTGCTGAGCTTTGCTTTCGTAAATACCTCAAAATTCACCGTAAGGGAATCGGCAAATGCCTTGTCTGAAATGTTAACAAATTTGAAAGACCTGCTCCACGATTGTCCTTCAACGACTGTCTCTTGCCCCTTCAAGCCGGGAAATAAGAGAACACCCTCGGGCGCAACATCGAAAAGCACAAGCCATTGTCTTAATTGCACGGGCGTGAGACCCACATCATCCTCCGAAAATACTTCCAATCTCAAATAGGGGTACTGCTGAGGGTCCACCACGGTTAGGTCAACGGGACCGGTTAGGTTGCCTTGCAACAAATCGCGCGTCCCGTCGAACTTTACCCCATAGTACGCAAACCGGTATTGATCGCTGGCTTCAATCATGGAAGCCTGAGGAATCAGTTGCTTCCATTGAAGCGCCGGGCCAATTAGCACTGAGGTCATTTTGCCGGAAGTATATCGCCCGGTTATATCGTCTGCCACCTGCAATTCCTGCGCGTTGGCCGGCGCTGTTGATGCGGCAAAAATCCTGGCCGTTCCGGCGGCAGCTCCTTTGCGGCCCAGCATAACAACAGGGTCGCCATTCTGAAGTCCGGAAACTTGCGCTGTCGATATCCCCAACTCCGCCAATTTCGTTTTTAAGCTGGATGACCAGGAAGTGTACCCCACATCCCCGATCGAAAAAATCAATACCGAATCACTCGTCTGAATCGCATCCACCATCGCAGAAATGTCGTCTCCTGAACCGGTTTCCATTTCCGCCAATGTGAAACTGTTAATGACCTGGGGCTCGCGCCCGCACGTACGGTTGTCCTGAAAATCAAACGGAAGTCCGGCGTAAGGCACCAGCGAAGTCTTATTAAAGGCAATGATGTTGATCGTATTGTCGCGACAGGGTTGTGCCTGCGTGGAGAGGTTGTACTCTGTGTTATTGATCTTTACCGATACGTCGGTATTGAGGGCTGGATTGCTCGCGCCAAACGTCTTGACATACAAACTTGCCGACGTCTCGATAAACTTCAGGCGTTGGGTTGGAATGTCCCTCACCAGGCCTGAGAAATCATTCTCGGAAAGTTGTGCAAATTTCCTTTGTACCCACCCCTCAGGACTGTTGTCAATAAAGGTGAACGAGGATACGACCCAATCTTTGCTTTCCTCCGGCTTGGGTTGGTCTATTTTGGTCCGCCAATAATACACCAACGAATCATTTGGCAGTAAATTGAACGGCAACCTGGCCAACACATTGGCGGAAACCAGCTGGTGCAATAAATAAGGACTGTTAAATGCATCCGTCGTGTCAATCTCAATCTGAAAGCCCCTTGAACCGGAGAGTAGGTCCGAAAATTGGAAAATCAAATCAACACCCGGCTTGTTAACAATCGCATAAGGGAATGGTGAAAGGTTCTTTGTCCCGCCCAACGGGATACTTTTGTTTAATGTTCCCGTGTTGTTGGTTTCATCCAACTCCTTGATCTGATGCTGATAATCCAGTACAATCGTAAAACTATTATTTCCGTAACCATGGGCCTTGTCATTCAGAAGTTTGAATACCAAGGTATCCTGAAACAAAGGCGCGGGAAAAGTGGATTCGTAGGTAACGCCCGAATTATCATTATAGGTTCGCGTCAGCCTGACGGGCAATGTGCCTCCTCTTGCTGCCCCAAAATTTTTAACAATCACGTGAATGGCAAACGAATCACTCAATGCAGTTACCGATTTGCCATCGAGTGACTGAAGAGAAACCGATGGGTCATCCGTTGCATAGTCTGGTGTTGCCGAGCCAAACAATTTGACGGCGGGATCACCGAGCAGCACCATCTGCTGCACCTGGGTTACATCGGGCATACTCGATCCGTAGGTGAGGATGTACCGTGTCGCCACCTCTTTTTGCACATCACCAATCCCTCGTTTAATAAAGGTAGAATCACCAAACCCTACCCGATAGAACAGGTCAGAGTATTGTTGCAATGTGTTGGTAAATCCAAACGAGCTGTGTGCAACAAATCCGCGCGCGCCGCGACCTGCTGCCAGCATCCAGTCTTCGGCGAAACTGACACCATCGGAAAAAAAATTGCCTGCATTACAGCCGTTGATAAGAAACACCGGATACTTTCCCGGATTGTTGTAACCCAGGGTGGCATCGGATACATTCCCAATGTCAATATCAATGGTCCCGGGTGAAGAGTGCCCAAAAAAAGTAATCAGGTTGACGCCTGCATTCACCTTATCCGCAATGTTGATTTGTTGTACAGCACCAGGGTCATGCTTGGCAATGGTGGCAATTCGTCCTCCCCAAAAGTTGCCCTCCGCAGTCAGCCTAAATCCATCCATGTAGTTCCTGAACAGCGGAAGTTCGAAAGCCTGAATTCCGCCGCTCAGGTGAAGACCCTCTTTGCGCCAAAGCTGGTTGATAGGCGCCGCCTCCGTTTCCTTTACTTTATTAAGGTATGAAATCACCTGAACAGGCGTGCTTGCGGTCAGTCGACCGGTAGGAAGAGCTGGCGCGTAGCCTGACCCATTTAATCCCGCACTAAAGGCCATGTCTGATCCCGGCAAGCCGGCCGATGGAACCAGATCCTTGAACCCGGAGGGTTGTCGATAGTAGCCATCTGAAACGTCTCTGCCTTTTCCTATCAGAAAAAGATATTTTGGCGAACCGCTCTCCACCGCGAATTTGACAAACTGATAAATCGCGAGCGGCGATACTTCGCCATGGTTGAATTGGTTGTACAATTGATCAACCGTTACGGTGAGTGTCTTGTATCCGCCTCCTGCGCCCGATGCCCGGTAAGAGCCATAGTTCTGGGCGGCGCTCAGCAGTGAGGCATGTGTGATGATGATGTAGTCAGAACCAGTAGGATCAATTTGCTGAAAAGAAACCGGGTGCACCGATGGGGTGTTGATTTCACTGCTAACGTACAAAGTCCTGGCGCCGGTGGTATTGGAAACGACAGCACTTAAAATTCCTGTTGCGGAATTTGTGCCGATCACAGAAATATCAGGTGGATCCGTAACATCCCAAGTTCTAAGACCGGCAGATGGGTTCGTGATTTCAATATATGATTTGGAAGAAGGATTCGCGCTTAAGCCCAAGAACTTTCTTGTCAGTCCTGATGCGTTGAAATCCTGTGGAAGGTTTACCTTGATGTAGGAGACACTCACCCTGTCACGCAACCCTCCAACACCCAGCGCCTTTACTTGCACGGTCATCTTTCCATCTGTCCCAATGTCTGACCAGTTAAGGACTTCGGTAACCAATTGGGTTTGAAAGTTGGTAAAGTTTTGCGTTGAGAGCAGTCGCAAGGAACCGGAATTGGGTCCGACGCGGACTTCCGTCTGATGATTAAGCTCATCGCGACCGACGATCAGCAACTCAAGTTGGGGATTGGCTGCGGACGTAACGCCGTTGATAAGGTTGGCAATCACATAATCCTTAAACCCGGTACACCCTGAATTCTGAGTACAAATGTAGTGGTCCGTCCAGCCTTCGCCCTCATCGAAAAAAGTATTTTGGATCTCACCGCTGGAAACGGCCTTGCCACCGGAGTACTCACTGGAATAGACCACCAACTCCTGATGGTTTTGTGAAATTTCTTTTGGGATGGCAGTGACATTGTTTTCAAAAAAGTTATTCATTCTTTTTCCTCCCGGCGGCGCGAGGCCCCAGGTCAGAAAATACGCGGCAGTGTCGCAATACAAATTGTAGTAAGGATGCGGCTGTAGCGACGATGGCTGGTACAATTGCGCGTCGAGCGTGCCATCGTTGCGTTGTCCGTAAAACTCGACGTAATCGCCCGGATCAAGTTGAGCGTCGGACTGGCCCTGAACGACGATGGCTTGTTCTATTCCGCGATGAAAGAGTTGGATAAACCTTGGATCGACCGATGCCACAGGGAATCCAGCGGCTTGCAAGTCACTGTAGGTGAGCCTGTAAATTCCATCGTTAACAACAGGTATTTTGTAATACTGTTGAGAAAAGTTGATCCAGCTGTTGGGCGGCTGGGCCTGGGAGTTTCCTAAAAGGGGAAAGAGAAGCGTTAGAAATGAAAGCCAAAGGAATTTGATCACCACAACCCGGTCTGAACGGTTTTTCACAAAGGTACATACCCGTTTGAATTCTTTGGTAACATTGACTGGAGACTGGATTCTGGAAGCTGGATTTTGGATTTTGTTGATTCTGTTGATTCTGCGGGTTCTATTGATTCTCGATGCTGGATTTTGGTCGCTTGATGATCAGCGAGATCCGAGACCCACCAATTAGCGAATTATCGAATTACCGAATAATCGAATTATCGAATACCGACCTCTTTCAGCCAAAGGTAGAGGTGGTCTCAAAACAGATTAAAAAATCGTACGAAAACAGTCAGAAAATGGCGAATTCAAAATATTTTCATCCAGTACTTGGCCATGCATAGTACTTTGTCCGTATACTTGCATAGAATCGACTTAAACAAGGATGTATGAATCTTGAAAACACGCAAGTACAGATGAGAAAGGGTATCCTGGAGTACTGCATCCTGCATATTATTTCGCGCGGTGAGGTGTACGCCTCCGATATGCTGGAGGAACTGACCGGCGCCAAAATGATCGTGGTGGAGGGTACCCTTTATCCCCTATTGACCCGTTTGAAAAATGCGGGACTTCTGGAATACAAATGGGTAGAATCCAAATCGGGCCCGCCCAGGAAGTACTATAAACTCACCGGCGACGGCACCGGCTTTCTCAACGGGCTTACGGAAACGTGGAATGATCTGGTGCACTCCACCGAAATGATTACGAACCGGTCAAAGGCAACAATTCAATAAACCCATGTCCCAATTATCTTATCTCACAGCTACCGATTTATGAAAAAGAATATCAGTATCAACATCAGCGGTATCATCTTTCACATCGAGGAAGACGGCTACGAGGCGCTGCGCAAGTACCTTGATTCGATCAATCAGTATTTCGGATCGTTTGAGGACAGCAGTGAAATCCTGGCGGATATAGAAAGCCGCATTGCCGAGATCTTCTTGTCAAAACTCAACGAAGGAAAGCAGGTTATCACTTCCGAGGATGTGCAGTCATTGATCGCTACCATGGGTAATGTTAATGATTTCAAGGCAGCAGAAGAACAGGAGGTAGTTACCGCTGAAGCGCCCAAACAAGAGCGGCGGCAACAAAGCAGTTCCTCGGCGTCCGCTACTTCCACCGGTACTACTACCGGCTCGAAAAAGTTATTTCGCGACCAAAAGGGAAAAATACTGGGAGGTGTTTGCTCCGGTTTTGGACACTATTTCAATATTGATGCAGTATGGCCGAGGCTCCTTTTCGCGCTGTTGGTGTTGGGCACTTCCGGCATCTTTATTTTGGTGTATATCATATTGTGGATTGCACTTCCGGTATCCGCCGAGCTGGAAGAAGAACCAACCGTGAAAAAAATGTATCGGGACCCTGATGACAAAGTGGTCGGCGGAGTAGCCAGTGGTGTTGCCGCCTTTTTCGGAGCAGATGTAGTATTGATACGCATACTTTTTGTTGTCTTCACCGTCTTTTTTGGAACAGGGCTCGTCGTCTATATTGTGTTGTGGATTGCGCTACCGGAGGCAAAAACTATCACTGACAAAATGAAGATGCAAGGCGAACCGGTGACGCTTTCCAACATCGAATCTACCGTCAAGAAGGGACTGAATGAAAAAGACCAGCAGGAAGAAAGCACACTCGCCAAAATCATTCTTTTCCCTTTCCGCGTGATTGCGGCTATTCTGAATGCCATTGGTAAAGTGCTGGGTCCCGTCTTTAATCTGATCGTGGATATTTTCCGGGTCGGTATCGGAATCATCATCATGCTGACCGGCTTGATGATTGTTTTATCATTGATTCTTTGCTTTGGAATCTTGGTGGGTATATTCTCGGTTTCGTCGTTGCCTGCCTGGTGGGGTGATCATGTCAATACGCTGAATCTTCCGCTGGAGGCGATGCGCCAGGCATTCCCGACCTGGACGGCAGTCTTTGCTTTCCTTGCCGCTGTTATACCGGCCTTGTTTATCATGTTCATCGGCCAATCTATCATTGCCAAAAAAATCGTGTTCAATGCGGTCGTCGGCTGGACATTCTTTGTGCTGTTCTTTGTGAGCCTTTTATTCTTAAGTTTCACGATCCCGCAGTTGGTATACTCCTTAAAAGAAGAGGGCGAGTACAAAGTGGAGAAGACTTTTGCCATCCATGGCAAAACTCCGGTGCTGAAAATTCGCGAAACCGGATTGGATGATTATAAAGTCACGGACCTTTTTATCAAAGGCTATGATGGTGCGGATATCAAGTTCGTAGAACGCTTCGGCTCGCAAGGGATTACTAAAATGAACGCCCGCGAAAACGCCCAGCAAGTTGAATACACGATCGACCAGGCCGACAGCGTGATCACCTTTGATTCCAACATCACGTTTAAGAACGAAGCGAAATTCAGATTTCAGCGTTTGGACATCGATTTGTTTATTCCTTATGAACGCACCTTTGTCATCGAGGAGGAATTATGGAGGCTGATCAAAAATCATTGGCGATACGATTTTAACGGTCATGATGGGGCTCAAACTTATAAGATCGCCAAAAGTGGAAAACTGGAATGTGTCACCTGCCCTCCTCCTGCAAAAGACCTCTCTGGGCTGAGCGCGAGCGATCAGTTTGGATTGAAAGATTTTAATGAAATTGATATGACGGGCGCTTTCAATGCAGTGATACGTCAAGGTGATGAATACGCCATTCAAATGGAAGGCAGCGATGATCAGAAAAGACGCTATACACTCGATGTAACGAATGAGACACTGGAGGTAAATTATCGCACCAATAACAAAGACTTTTGGAAGGGAAACTTTAGAAACGATGACCTCGTGGAATTAACGATTACCATACCCAGTTTACGAAAACTGAAAGTTAAGGGAGCCGGAAAATTGAAAATCAGGGGTTTTCACGAACAGGAGACTCACATTTCTTTGATTGGAGCCATGGTCGGAGACGCGAGGATTTCGGCCCAGGAACTGTCCGTTGAAACGACCGGACCCGTCGTATTTGAGCTGGAGGGCGAAGGTGACCACCTTGAAGCTTCCATTACCGGTCCCTCCCATTTCAAAGCGGGCAGCTATCCTGTAAACCACGCGGTCATCGAAGCGCGCGGCCTCGCTCAGGTAAGGGTGAATGTCAGGGAGACGCTGGAAATTGACAAAGACTTTACGAGCAACGTCCGCTATACCGGAAGTCCGGAGGTAACCAAGCGGTAATTGATCTTTCAATTCCCACGAAGACTTGACACTGGGCGTTGCCCTGTGCTAATTGATGAAGCCCTTTCAGGGCAAACTTCTACAATCACAGTGACGGGTACGCAGCGCAACGCCATATGATCAGAACATATGCAAGAATAATACCCAAAGGGTTGAATCATTTAGCACAGGGAAACACTCTGTGTTAAAGCAATCACCATAACAATACCCTGAAGGGGTTTACTCCCTACCGTGCATATCCTTGGAGGCGTCCCCGTTTTTTTGAGAGCCTCGTTTTTTTTCTTTCAACCGAATTCAGGTACTTTTAATCAAGTTAACATATGCATGGATGTAAAGATCAGATTTCTCGGCGCTGCCAGAAGTGTCACGGGTTCAAAGCATTTACTCGAAATTGACAAGAAAAAAATTCTGGTGGACTGCGGGCTCTTTCAGGGGCTAAAAGAATTAAGACTTCGCAACTGGGACAAGTTGCCCGTCGATCCCAAGGAGATTCATCTCATTGTAGTCACCCATGCTCATATCGACCATGTTGGTTATTTACCTCGCCTGGCGAGGAGCGGCTTTAGTGGAAAAATCATTTGCACGAAAGCCACGGAAGATTTGATGAAAATCATGCTCAAAGATGCAGCCAAACTGCAAGAGGAAGAAGCGGCATTTGCATTTAAGCGAGGTTACTCAAAGCACACCAAACCGGAACCTTTGTTTACTTCCGAAGACGCCGAGCAGGTGTTGACGCTCGTAGAAAGCCATCCGCTTGAAACCAAAGTTGATTTGTTTGCTGCCGTCAGCATAGTCTTTCACAATGCAGGGCATATTTTAGGTGCTGCGATTGTCGAGATGAGCATCAGCGGTGCCTCTCAGAATAAGAAGATCGTCTTTTCCGGTGACCTGGGGCGTTATGACGACCCAATCATGTATGATCCCAAGGTCATCGAAGAAACGGATGTCCTGTTAGTCGAGTCCACTTATGGAGACAGGCAGAATCCGATGTCCCGGGTTGAAGACGATTTGACCGCCATCGCAAATGAGACCTTTCGCCGCGATGGCGTGATCATCATACCCGCCTTTGCCGTTGGGCGAACTCAGACGCTTATTTACTATTTTCACAAACTGATGGACGCAAAGGCAATCCCTGTCTTGCCGATTTACATTGACAGCCCGATGGCGATCAATGCAACCGACATTTATGAACGTTGGAGCGCGTACCATAAAATTGAAGTTACAAAGGTGCAGGGAACGCTCATCAGCATTTTTGATTCCCCCAACATTCACTTTTGCAACACCCGTGAAAGTTCGAAGGCACTCAACGCAATCAAGAATCCGTGCATCATTATCTCGGCCAGCGGCATGTGCACGGGAGGCCGGATATTGCACCATTTGTATCATCGCCTTCCCAAAGTGAATGACACAATCCTTTTTGCCGGATTCCAGGCTGAGGGTACGCGGGGCCGAGCTATATTGGAGGGCAAAAAATTCGTGAAGATATTTGGCGAAGAAGTACCCGTAAAATGTCATGTCAGGGAAGTGAACGGCCTCTCAGCCCATGCAGACCAACCAGAACTGCTAAAGTGGCTCGGCAATTTCAGGAAGGCCCCTAAGATGACCTTTGTTGTGCATGGTGAAGAAAAGACGGCGATGTACTTTTCAAACACCATTACAGAAAAATTGGGGTGGAGGCCGCATGTTCCCCAGTATCTGGAAGTAGTTGAACTGTTCATGGGAATTTAAAACTGAAACACTTAAACAGGATCGCGTGAACAACGACCGGCTTCTCTCCCTTGATGTTTTCCGGGGCATGACCGTGGCCGCGATGATCCTGGTTAACAACCCTGGCAGCTGGGATAGCGTATACCCCCCTCTCCTGCATGCGCATTGGAACGGTTGTACGCCCACCGATATGATCTTTCCGTTTTTTCTTTTCATTGTGGGGGTATCGATCCATTTTGCCTACCGGACAAAAAAGTCTGAAGGTCTCGGCAAGAAAGTATTTTTCAAAATCCTGAAACGATCCTTGATCCTTTTTGGATTGGGCATTTTCCTTGCCTGGTTTCCGGTATTTTCATTGGAGCGGCTTGTGATCATTCGCATTCCCGGCGTTCTGCAAAGAATTAGCCTTGTTTTCTTTTTTTGTTCGTTGATCTATTTTACAACGGATTGGCTCACGCAAATCAGAATTGCCCTGATCTTATTACTCGGTTATTTCTTGCTGATGACCCTGGTGCCCGTGCCGGATTTTGGACCGGCCAACCTGGAGCCCGAAACCAATTTGGCGGCTTGGTTGGACAGGCTCTTGCTCGGCGGCCATTTATGGACTCAAAGCAAAACGTGGGATCCGGAAGGGTTGCTTAGTACGGTTCCGGCGATCGCTTCCGGAATCATCGGAATGCTGACGGGTCAAATGTTCTCCAACATCAACGATGCCGGCGAACGGGTCAGTTGGATGTTTTTGACCGGAGCTATCCTGATTATTTCCGGACTTGCATGGGGATTGATCTTTCCAATCAATAAATCCCTCTGGACCAGCAGCTTTGTTCTTTATACCGGCGGGATTGCCATGCAATTTTTAGCGGCCTGTCATTGGTTGATCGACCGGCTTGGGTTCAAGCGATGGTCGCAACCTTTTGTTTACTATGGTACGAACGCCATTTTTGTATTCGCAGCCTCCGCGATACTCGTCAAGACGTTAATACGGCTGAAAGTTGATGAAGAGGGCAAAGTCTCCTGGTGGTCGTATTTGTATAGTTCGCTCTATGCAAGCTGGCTTCCGCCAAAAATAGGCTCCCTGCTTTTTGCAATCAGTCTATTCGTACTGTTTTTGATAATCCTCTGGCAGATGCACAAAAGGAACATTCTAATCAAAATATGATTAAATACTAAATTTCCTCAAGGTAGATGCAACCTCCCTCATCCCTGCTGCATCTTGCTTGTGAATTCATTTAAATGCGATTCCAGATTTACCGGGCCCAGGAATACGAGCTGATTGAACGCTGTAAACGGCATGATCGTCATGCCCAGGAGCAGCTTTTTCAGCAATTCTCGGGCAAAATGTATTCGCTTTGTTGCCGGTATGTGCGGGACAAAATGGAGGCCGAAGATGTGTTGATTACGGCTTTCACTAAAATATTTGAACGGATGGATCAATACAAAGGAGAAGGAAGTTTTGAGGGTTGGATTCGAAAAGTGATTGTGAACGAATCCCTGAGCTACCTCCGGAAGAATAAGAACATGTACCTGGAAACAGAAATTGAAGCAGCCGACCGGGAAGTGAATTACGAACAAATGGAAAACAAGCTGGAGGCGGAAGATTTGTTAAGGATGATCAGCGAGCTACCCGCAGGGTATCGGATCGTCTTCAACATGTATGCGATCGATGGATATTCTCATAGAGAAATAGCAGGTCAGCTTGGCATCAATGAAAATACGTCAAAGTCCCAGCTGAGTCGCGCACGGGCGTTGCTACAGCGAAACTTACTTGAAATTGAAAAAGAATTGAAAAAAGGGCTCTCTCAAATTTAGAATAATCATGCGCACCCGATTGGATCAATTATTCAAGGATAAGCTTTCAAATCACGCTGAGACTACATCGACCGATGCGTGGGCCAGGGTTGAGGCAAGGCTATCAAAAAAAAATAAACGTCTGGTCTGGTTCCGGATGGCGGCCGGACTCCTGCTGGCCGGAGCGCTGCTGACAACCATTTCGTGGCTGTCACTGCGGCAGCCGTCGTCAAATTCATCTCAGCTCAGCAGCAAAGCAGCATCAAAGAAGGGCGAAACTCTTCACCAGGCGACTGTGGGTCAACCGCTAAACCAAAAGAAACAAGAAGTTACGACACGTCGCGTAATTGCAAAGTCAAATCCGGTGACTATCCCGATTGCAAAAACTGAAAACAAGGAACCTGCCCGAATTGAGCGGAAGAACGTGGTTGCCCAAATAGAAACAAAGGTTGAAGAACAACCCCAGCAGCAGGTCACCATGGAAAATATCACGGTCGTATCCGATATCCAAAAAATCGAAAGGTCAATTGTTTTGGAATATCGGCTGGAGACCATCGAAACTTCTCTTCCGGCAACCGAATCTGCCTCCGTGGTGGAAAGCAAGGATAAATCAGGTTTCCAAAAAGTAATCGACTTCGCCCGGGACGCCAAGAATAGCGACGGGCCCCTGGCCAATATGCGCCAGGCAAAAGATGAGCTCTTTGCATTGAACTTTAAGAAAGACAAACAAAAAAATCCTAAATAAGTAATCGTATGAATAAGAGATGGAAAGTGTTGTTGACGTTTGTGCTGGCAATCATGTTCAATGCCCGCGCTCAAAGCAAGGCGCCCGATTCGGTGGTTATCCGCGTGGGTGAGGCCAGCAAGGTAATTTTTGTCATCCATGACCGGAAAGATTTGGAAACGCTAAAACATTATGACTTCCAGGCGCTCATGAACGATATGATCATTAAGCTGGAAAAGAAAGATACATCCCAATTGGCTAAGCCATCGGTAAACTATTTGAAGGATACACTGAATGAACAAAGCATAAAGCCGGTAGAGACTGTTTCCAGTTCAGATAATTCAAACGAAGATCGGACGAGCGAGCGTCGAAGCAGGAGGCATTGGAGCAGACGCACCTATCACTCGTTTAATGTTGATCAAGGCACTAATAATTTCCTTTCCAATGGAAAATTTCCTGATCAATCCAATGAGCTCTACACGGTACGGCCCTGGGGTTCATGGTATATCGCATTCAATTCCATCCAGCGCACGCATGTAGCCGGTAGATTCTTTCTTGAGTGGGGCGGCGGAGTAAGCTGGTATAATTTCAAATTCCAAAATGACAAAACCCTTCTTTCCAAAGACAACAATGGCGTAATTTTCTCAGAAGACGCGCGAGACTTCAGCTTTTTGAAAAGCAAACTAACAGCGACCTACCTGAATGTATCCTTCATTCCAGTTATTGACTTTGGAGGTAGCAACCGGAAAGCCATGTTCTTTGACGGGCACCATACACAGTCGTTTCGATTCGGAGTGGGTCCCTATGCCGGATACCGGATTGACAGCTATACCAAACAGGTTTACAAGGACAATGGAGAAAAGCACCGGGACCATCTTCACGATAATTTCTACTTAAATAATTTCCGCTACGGAATGCGGTTACAGATAGGGTTCAGTGACGTCGATCTGTTCTTCAATTATGATATGAACAATCTTTTCGCCGAATCAAAAGGTCCGAAGCTGAATGCTTTTAGTTTTGGCGTAACTTTTTAGTCACAGGCGTTTTTCTCTGTGCCTACTATATCACTCTTAACTCTTTGTGTCCTTTGTGTATACATTGTGTTCTTCGTGACCTTGAATTCCTAGGTCACGAAGAACACAAAGGACCACAATGGACACAACGAGACAGCCCACCTCTAAAAGAACTTATCCTTCTTAAACAAAACCATTTCGTATTCATCTCCCTTCAAGTCCAAATCGCGACAAGTTCTTTTTGTGGTCGGCCATTGGAGCATGATCCACAAAAGGATTCCCATAAAAAAGATTCCGAATAGTTCGTTTCCGGTAAACAGCAAACCCAGCGCCATCATCAGCGAAGACGATGAGCATGCACTATAGCGAAACATCACGATCTCATAGTACCGGTCGAGCTTTCGTCCAAGGCCAACTTCCGCGGAATATTTCTTGAGTCTCTTCCTCGAAAGCCAGTGAACGGTGGTCAGGTAAATCAAGCTCAACACAACAATGCCCGCGAGAATGATTAATGTTATCGACTCATCCTTTATATAGGGCGTAATCTTTTTTGATTCGAATTGATAGTAAAGGTAGATGAAAACGCCAAGGGGAAGAAGTATCAGGAGGTAACACCGGTTGGCAAGTTTATAAAAGTACTCACGGAGCGAACTGAAATTCATTTTGGTTGTTACAGTTTTATCAAATTTAATTAATTAAATTAGCTCATTGATAGGCGAACCATGGAGGCAGCAGTAAATTTATCACGCAAAGAGCAAGTTATCAGGAAAGCCGCAGAACTTTTCAGGGAGAAGGGCTATGCCGCCGCCTCCATGCGTGACCTGGCGCAGAAGTTGGGGATTGAGGCCGCCAGCTTGTATTCACACATCAAGTCGAAGGAAGAGATTCTGCAGAGTCTGTGCTTCGATATGGCTGCTGAATTTCGAAAATCGCTTCAGGAGGTGGAAAAGCAGACTGGCTCTGCCAGTGAAAAGCTCAAGAATGGGATCATCGGCCACATCCAGGTCATGGCAAAGGATCTTACCGCTTCCGCCGTTTTTATGAACGAACACCGGCACTTGAGCCAACCCTATCTCCGTGATTTTCTTCTGTTGCGAATCAACTACATCAATCGGTTTAAAGATATTATCGAGCAGGGGATGAAATCGGGGGAATTCAAGAACAACATTGACAAGAAAATGGCAGTAATGACCCTTTTTTCTTCGCTTAACTGGATGCCGCAATGGTATGATCCCACGAGCAATATCGTGCCCGCAGAATTGGGTCAACAGCTCGCGGATATGCTGGTGAATGGCCTCAAAAGGCAGGCTTAAGATCATAATTCTGCGTTATTTCCCTTCAAACAATACGCTTTCCGTGGCTTCTTTGCTAAATTTGCCAAACAATCGTTAGGAGTACCATTCCATTTCTATGTACGGAGGAGGAAATACGTTCGAAAGCGTAAAGACCGATAGCATTGCACAGGAAGATCCGATCCAACTGGGTTTGTTTGAAGCTCGCATTGAGCGAGGTGAAAAGATAGAGCCCACCGACTGGATGCCTCAACTCTATCGCAAACAACTCATCCGGATGATTGAGCAGCATGCCCACAGCGAGATCATCGGGGCATTGCCCGAAGGCACATGGATCACCCGTGCGCCCGGTTTCAAAAGAAAGATGGCTTTGATGGCTAAAGTGCAGGATGAGGTCGGTCACGCGCAACTTCTCTACAGCGCAGCAGAAACGCTTGGAAAACCGCGCCAGAAGATGATCGAAGATCTGATTAACGGCAAGTCCAAGTATTCCAATGTATTCAACTACCCCACTTTCACGTGGGCTGACTGTTGTTTTATTTCCTGGCTGGTCGATGCCGGCGCCATTGTCAATCAATTGGCTAATGCAAAAGGAAGTTACGGTCCCTATTGCCGGGCATTGGAAAGAATCTGCGCGGAGGAATCTTTTCATCTAAAGTACGGTCACCATTGCGTGATTTACCTGGCCGCCGGTTCAGCAAAACAAAGACAAATGTTTCAGGAGGCGATCAATCGTTGGTGGCCACCGATGATGCATTTCTTTGGTCCATCCGATAAGATCTCGACGCACACGCAGGTGTTGATGAAATGGAAAGTGAAGATGGGTACTAATGATGATATGCGAAACCAGTTTCTTGATATGTACGTACCCAAGATCTGGGAACTTGGATTTACAATCCCCGATCCAAACCTGATCAAGAATCAGGAAACAGCACGGTGGAATTACACAGAACCGGATTGGGAGGAATTCAAGCGAGTCATCAATGGGGACGGTCCCTGTAACAAGGAACGATTGGAAGTCAGGCGAATTGCCGAAGAAAGGGGTCTGTGGGTACGCGAGGCGTTGAAATCGCCGAAAGCGGAATATGTATTGCCATTGGCGTAAGTACTAATTCTAAAAGATTGAAATCCCTGGATCCACGCGTAAGACGACTTCCTCCGGCGGTGGAGCTAAATCAAACTTTGCCAAAATCACCGCTTGATCAATTTGTAACCTTTGAAGTGTTTGTCCAACCAAAAGATGGGAAACCCTTTGAGCACGAAGGCATCGTACACGCCCCCAACCTGGAAATGGCGTATGTTCTTGCAAAAGAAGCTTTCACCCGCCGGTTTGATTGCGTTTCAATGTATGTGGTTGAAAGCGGAAAGGTAAATGTGTCTCCCTTGACCGAAGGCGATACCAATGCGTATGATTTGATTGAGGATGTCCCGGGACAAGCCGGAGAAAAAGAGAGTTATGAAATTTATCACCTCGCCAAGCGCGGTAAACAGCATGTACACGCCGGGAGCGTGCAAGCTTGCCTGCCCCGGGAGGCGATGACCATAGCCAAACAAAAGTGGTATCCCGGGAAGGGGGTTTGCAACATTTGGGCGATCCGCACTGCTGATATCCGTTTTACAAGCCCTGAAGAAAAAGACTTATGGCTTACCCTCCCTGATAAGAAATTCAGGGATGCTGCAGAATATAAGGGGGGAGAGAAACTGAAATCCTTTTTAGAGGCCAAAGGCCAACAGAACTTGAATCATCATTGATGGATAACCGACCGCTCAAAGAACTGCTCTACAAAATCGCCGATGACCAATTAATTCTTGGCCACCGCAATTCCGAATGGACCGGCATGGGGCCATTGCTTGAAGAAGACATTGCTTTTTCTTCCATGGCGCAGGACAAGGTAGGGCAAAGCCTGGCGATGTATACGCTTCTTCAGTCGTTGGGTGAACGAGAGCCGGATCTCGTCGCTTTTACACGCAATGCAAATCAGTTTCATAACTGTGTCCTTGTTGAATTGCCAAATAGTGAATATGACTTTAGCCTGGTGCGTCACTTCTTCTTCGACACGGCCGAAGCAATCCGCTTTGAATTGCTAAGCGATTCATCCTTTGAGCCCCTGGCGCAAGTCGCCCGGAAAATCAGGGGCGAACTGCGCTATCACACCTTGCACGCAAACACGTGGATGAAACAGCTGGGGAGTGCTACGCAAGAAAGCATGTCCAGGCTCCAGGCCTCCCTGAACCTTGCCATGCCCTTCGCCCTGGGGATTTTTGAGGATTCTCCGCTCGAAGAGGAATTGATTGCCTCTGCCGTCTTTGCCGGAGAACAGGAGTTGAAAAATCGGTGGATAAAGAAAGTGGAGGAAATCATCGGACAAACGAATCTTTCTCTCCCCGACGTGAAAGCAATTGAACCCATCCTGGGTGGCAGAATCGGAAAACACACTGAACATCTGCAGCCCCTCCTGGATGAAATGAGCGAAGTCTTTAGAATTGACCCAGCCGCTGACTGGTGATCAGGATCAGGATTTACAGGATTAACAGGATCAAACTGAATCAATAGAATCAAGAATCCAGAAGCCAGAATCACTCTCCCCCATCCACCATGAATTCCTACACCACCGACGATATTTATTCCTGGCTCGAAGAGGTGAAGGACCCCGAGATACCGGTACTCTCGTTGGTGGACCTGGGGGTAATCTCCGAAGTGAGCATCAAGGGTGGGGCTGTAACGATCGAAATGACCCCGACATTTGTCGGCTGCCCGGCGCTGGAGGTCATGAAGTCCGAAATCGCAACGGTCTTGCGAAACCATGGCGTTGAAGTCGTCCATATTGATGTCACGTTCCGCAAGCCCTGGTCATCGGACCGGATTTCAGAAAAAGGAAGAGCCTCGTTGAAGGCCTTCGGATTGGCTCCGCCGCCGCCCAGCCAACTTTTCACAGACCTGGGAGTCCTGGAGACCGCCGTATGCCCCCGGTGCAACGGCACGAATACCGAATTGAAGTCACCGTTTGGTCCCACGTTATGCAGGGCCATCTTTTACTGCCATCATTGTAAGGAAGCATTTGAGCAGTTCAAACCAATATAAATTCATCGATCTTACCTAAAATATTACATCGACGTCGTGTTGCGCTTCTAAACATTTATACTTGCACCCGTTTCAGTCCATAGTCTGATTTGAAGTATGAAAGATAGTTGCATTCGTATCGTGGTAATTTGCTGGGTGGCCGGCCTGATGTCCTGTGGTGGAAAAAATTCTGCCGAAAAAAAGGGTGATTTTACTAAAATAGACTCCCTTACCGAAAACTACCTCACCTTGCAGGATAGCATGCTGCACTCCTGGAATGTCATGGCCAAGGACGAAAATGAAAAAATCCGTTCCATGCACAAATTACTTCATTCACTGCTGGCTTCACAGCATTATGACAAGGACCAGTTGGTTTCATTGGAGCAACGACTCGATCAATTGGAACGCATCCGTTTTACCCAAAAAACGATGTCAAATCCCCATGTGGTTGAAGAATATGATTTTGCATCCAACTCGTTGATTTCTGAGCTCATCAGCATTGCTGAAGCCGACCCAAAGTTTTCTGAAAGTGCCGAGCTGCAGACGGTAGTGGATCGCATCAGGACGGCCGACCAGCGTGTTGATATCTACCGCTCCGATTATGATGCAGCCACCAATGGCTTTAATCGTTTCGTTGAAAAATATGGAGAATTCCTAAAGGACATTGATCAAAAAGGCAACCCGCACAAAAGGCCGCTCTTTCAAATGGCCTCCGGAAATTAAGACCGCTGATGATACTGATTCCGCGGATCGCGCTGATCTCCGTCTCGTAATGCGCAATTTTTTTCGCCCGTAATTGCATTCAGTTCCGTAGGAACGGGATATTGGTAACC
>JBGPGZ010000019.1:0-19563 GCA_041484175.1 Cyclobacteriaceae bacterium
ATGACTATATATTTCTGAAGGTAGTTGGAAGTCTGGTCCGAGATGCAGAAGTATTTCATCTCCGGGGGCATCTCCAGTTTCAGTTCCTTGGTGATGTGAAAAAAATGGTCGACGGCATTGCGGCTCGTAAAAATAATAGCCGAGTGGGCAAGAACGTCTATCTTCTGTTTGCGAAACTCTTTTACAGGGACAGGCTCTACCTGGATGAATGGACGAAAATCAATCTTCAGATTAAATTTCTGAGCGAGCTTAAGATATGGAGAATTGATATCGGGGGGTAGCTCCTGGGTGACCAGGATGCTTTTCACCTTGCGCATCCTGTCATTGGCAGTTTCAGTCATATCCACACAAGTCGGGTTCGGGCTTAATACAACAAGACCTTCAATAAAATCACCAACGGAATAATTTCCGATGCGCAAAGGTAGGAAAATAAATGAAAAAAGTGGTAACGCGTAAGTGCCAATAATTTTAAATACATCATTCCAGCCGAAAGGACCATCACTACCGCCCCTGTTCTCAGCAGAAAGGATTGAAGGCTGCCATACTGCCCATAGAAAATCAGATGAAGAGTGCTGACGAACGCAATGAACCCTGCCACGACGAAGAGTACCCGGATGAAGTTGAAATACTGAATGGCGGCCGTGTCTTTCAAGTTAAATAACATCGAGAAGGTAAACACGATCACCATCTTGAGCACCAGAAGACCGGCAATCAGCATCGACAATTTGGACCATTGCAAGAATCCCTCCCCGATGGAACGGATAGGAAAATGCTCGGCAAGAGGAATGAGGTCCCCGGCAAAGTGAAAAACCGCCGTGAGGGTGAGACCGCAGAAAAGGGAACAGAAAAGATAAAACAACAAATTGACGCTTGATGCCACCCGGTTTGCCAGCAAATTCTCCTCGCGCTCCTGGACGGAAAATAACTTGGACGCATTCAGGTAATCCAGCGTCAGCCTTGGATTGCTGCGAAGCAGGAGAATAAAATAGAGGGAGACGATCAGGGTACCCATCAGGGAGAAATCGAGAAAGAAATTCCCGGTGCGGGGAATCGGATCTTCATCCGAAACCCGGATGACAGAAGGAGCCAGCATATTGCACGAAAGCGAACTTATTCCTCCTTTTTGAAAAATGCTGATTTGCAACAGGGGCGAATACAATGCGCTCAAGCTGTCGATGCCATACCTTATCGAACCCCGCTCTTTTGCCACCACCAGTTTCTTATTGATGAAAATAACAAATGGCTCGTCATCCTCGACCTGCAGAAAATCGTTCTTGAATCGCGTAGCATCCACCGAAAAAAAAACCGCCTTGCTCGGCACTCCGTCAAACTTCCGGTAACTGTTGTTCTCTGTGATCAGCCATTCATCGCGAAGATCTTTGACCACCGCTTGCTGTGATTGCGCACAAAGCATCAAACCCGGGAGGAGTAGAAAAATGATCGCTATAATAGTTTCAGGTTTCAAATTTCAAGTCCAAAGTCTCAGGTTCAAAGTTTCCAATTTCCAATTTCAAGCAAAAATATCAGAATGTCCCGTCATTACCCAGGGATGCGAATGATTACATTAACTTTGTGATCAGGATAAGTACCCATGGCTGGATTGTATCTGCACATCCCTTTTTGTAAACAAGCTTGTCACTATTGTGACTTTCACTTTTCAACAAACCAGGAACTTCGCCTTGAGCTCATCAAAGGCATGACTGAAGAGCTCCGGTTGCAGAAGAATTACCTGAAGGGTGAATTTCTCAGAACAATTTACTTCGGCGGTGGCACCCCCTCGCTGTTGACGCCCCATGAAATGGAAATAATGCTGGAGAGCATTCGATCCAACTATCATCGTATCGACCAGCCTGAAATTACCCTGGAGGCAAACCCGGATGACCTGACCAAAAATAGACTCGCTGACCTTCGGCAACTGGGAATCAACCGGCTGAGTATCGGCATCCAGTCCTTTGACGACAGGGTCCTGAAATTCCTGAACCGTGCACACGATTCAGGCGAGGCGGAACGGTGCGTTCAGGATGCCCGCGCATTGGGATTCAACAACATCAGCGTCGATTTGATTTATGCCATACCGGGCCAATCGGAAAACACCTGGAAAGAGAATATTGAAAAAGCGCTGATCCTCACTCCGGAGCACCTCTCGGCCTACGCCCTGACGATTGAAAAAAAGACCGCCTTCGGGCAATGGCAAATCAAAGGGAAGCTTCAGGCGGTAGATGAGGAAACCGCTGCCCAACAGTTTGAGTGGCTGATGGACAGGATGCAGGATGCCGGGTATCAACACTATGAGATCTCCAATTTCTGCAGGCCGGAATTTCATTCCCGCCACAACAGCAGCTATTGGCATGGGGAAAATTATCTGGGCATCGGGCCAAGCGCTCACTCCTATGATGGTGCAAGCCGGCAGTTTAACATCAGCAACAATTCCCTGTACCTTAAATCGATCAGGAAAGGAGAGATACCCTTTGAGCGTGAAGTTCTAAGCAGGGAGAACAAAATTAACGAGTATCTCTTCACAACGCTGCGCACCAACGACGGCTGCGATCTTGAATCAATAAGGACAAGGTTTCAATTTGACATTTACCTTGAAAACAAAGATTATATCACGGATCTGCAGCGTCAGCAATTGGCCCTCCTTGAAAACAACACGTTGAAGCTCACCCGTGCGGGTAAATTGCTGGCCGACAAGATCGCGGCAGATCTTTTTGTTGATAGCAGAATGGATTCATAAAAATTATATATTTTCATCGCTTATTTAGACTATGACGGCAGAAGAAAAGCGGGTTTATATGCTCCTCAAGTCGGTGATCTATCACTATCACGGCCTTGACGAGTTGGAAAAACAAGATCTGGAGAATAGCGCCCAAACGCTGGGCGCCGTGGCGGAGCTGAAATGGGCCCTGGACTATGTAGCGAAGGATTATATCACGGCCTTTGACCGCGCCAGGGCTTATCTCAACGATATCATTGGAGACTACCCCAAGGATAAGCGCGTGGAATTGATCAATATGGTGTGGCAGTCCAACAACCTCAAGGGGTATGTCACCGAAATGGAGGCCACCGCCATGCTCAAACTGGCAAAGGACTGGAATGTGGAGAAGGAATTGGTGGAACTCGTTATGAAGTAGTCTTTCTACTTGAGTCTCAGGTCTCAAGTTTAAAAGGTTTAAAGTTTGTTTAGCGTCTCAAGCCTGCCCGACGAAGTTGTTTCAGCGCACTCGGGTCTCAAGTCTCAGGACTCAAGACTAGGGACTAATCCTACTTTGTCATGTTAGACTGCGGGCTGGTTCCCTCCCAGGGAAAAGAAGGGCGTGCGGCGGGATGTAATTCGACTCCCACGCTCACCCCTGACCTCCACCTACGCTAGGGCTTCGGTGGACATGCCTAAAGGGGAGCCACCGCGCATTTTGTTTTCTTATTGGCCTGTTATAGAAAATTGTTACCAAGGAATTCTGTTTAACTTGACAAAGTAGGATTAGTCTAGTGACTAAAGACTCATCATATCCTTAAACTTCGCTGCCTGCCTTCGGCTCACCTCCACCTTGTCTCCCCCGCGTAATTTTACCATCAGGCCCCCATTAAACCAAGGCTCAATGCTTTCAACCCAACTGAGGTTGACAATGTGCTTGCGGCTGGCGCGAAAGAAGGCACGCTCATCAAGCTTTTCATCTAGCGCGTTCAGGGACTTGTGGATCATCGGTCTGTTGGTATCAAAATAGACTTTGATATAGTTCCCGTCCGATTCGAATAATCGAATATTGGCCAGGCTCACAAACCAACACCGGTCTCCATCCTTGACAAAAACCTGATCCTCAAAGCCAAGCTTCTTATCGCGCGCGCGCCCTGCTTTGGTCCGCTCTTTCTCCTGGATTTTATTCACCGCATCTGACAAACGCTCCGCCGTAATCGGCTTGAGCAGATAGTCCAGCGCATTCACTTCAAAGGCCTTGAGCGCAAACTCATCGTATGCAGTCGTAAAGACCACGAGCGGTACGGCGTCAAGCGATTCAAGGAGTTGAAAGCCGGTCTGGCCGGGCATTTGGATATCCAGAAACAATAGATCCGGATTGAGTTCTTCGATCATCTTATCGGCCTCATCGGCATTGGTGGCTTCACCGACCACCTCAATGGACGGGTGCTCTTCCAGTAATTTCATCAACTCTTTTCGGGCGAGACGCTCATCATCAACAATCAGTGCTCTCATATCAGTATAAGTGTGGAATTATGATTTCCGTTAGAACAAAATTATTATTTTCAGTCAATATCCTGATCGAGGCGTCATGGCCATAGATCAGCTTCAATCGCTGCCGCGTATTCTCCAAACCCAGCCCGCCTGAGTTCTGCTTGGTTCCATTGACCTGGAATTGTCCGCTGTTGCGGATAAAGATCTTCAAAAAATCGTTGTCCACCCTGGTTTTTACCTGGATGATGCCTCCTTCCTTGAGTTTGGAGATGCCGTGCTTGATACCGTTTTCCACCAGGGTTTGCACCATCAGCGGAGGGACCCTGAACTGGTTGGATTCCGGATCGATGTCAAACTCGGTCTTCAGCCGTTCTTCAAACCGGATGCTTTCCAGACCCAGGTAGTCTTTTACAACCTTCAGTTCGTCGTCAAAGTTGGTCAATCCTTTTTTTTCCGTCGCCAGGGAATTGCGCAGAATATTGGAGAGCTGGTTAATTGCCTCCTTGGATTTGTCCGGGTTTTCGTCCACCAGGGCACGAATACTGTTTAGCGCGTTAAAAATAAAATGAGGATTAAGCTGTGATTTAAGATTGTTCAATTCAATTTCCCTGACGGAGGCCTCCAGTTTTAACGACTTGTTGTAGCGTTCAAAATAATTATAAATGAAGTATAAAACCGACCACAAGAAGAAAATGATCGCATAATAAAACGATTGTCCCAAAATGTTTCGCAAGTCAAGAGCAATAGCCTGATTGTATAGGCCCAACGGAACAGAAATGGGCATTCTTAAAAAATACATCAGCAGCCCAAGACAAATAACACTAAAGATTACCCTGGGAATCAGGCGCAGCATTCCAAGGGTAAGCCATTTCCAGCGATTAATAAAATGCCGAAGGCCATGCGTAAGGATCAAACACAAGATGGCCTCGTAGGAAAGAAAAATCACGCGTTGGGAACTCACCCGTTGCTCATCGGAAGCCAACACGCTGAAGACGATCTGCACGAAGGCGTAGAATGTCCATCCCCCCACTTGCAAACTCCAGTATAGCCGCTGCTTGTTGACCATGAAAGAACAAAATTAAGGAATAGTCAAGTGCAAATTTTTTTTGTTTTATGAACGGCACCTCGCCTCCCCTGTAGAACCCGCGCTGAGGCAATTATCGAAAACGGGTGTTAATTCAACTCTTTTTTTAAATAGATGCCTGTATAGCTAGCAGGGTTTTTTGAAACGTCTTCTGGCGTGCCGAGCGCAATGATTCTGCCTCCCTTTTCGCCTCCGTCCGGGCCAAGATCGATAATGTGGTCTGCGGATTTAATCACGTCCATGTTATGTTCAATCACCAGCACCGTGTTTCCTTTGTCGACTAACTTTTGGAGAACGTCGAGCAAGTGACTGATGTCTTGAAAATGGAGGCCGGTGGTGGGTTCATCCAATATATATAGTGTCTGTCCAGTATCCCGTTTGGAAAGTTCCGTCGCCAGCTTCACGCGTTGCGCCTCTCCCCCTGAAAGCGTGGTCGCATGTTGCCCCAGCGAAATATATCCCAATCCTACTTCCCACAAGGTCTTGATCTTTCGCAATATCTTCGGTTGATTTTCGAAGAAGGTCACGGCCTCCTCCACGGTCATATCGAGCACATCGGAAATGGACTTGCCTTTAAACCGTACTTCAAGCGTTTCACGATTATAGCGTTTGCCTTTGCAAGTTTCGCAGGGTATGTAAACATCAGGCAGGAATTCCATTTCAATCAACCTCAAGCCGGCCCCTTCGCACGTTTCACATCGCCCACCCCGCACATTAAAAGAGAACCTCCCCGTCTTATAACCGCGTATTTTTGCCTCCGGCAAGTGAGCGAACAGGTCGCGGATGTCGGTAAATACCCCGGTGTAGGTAGCGGGATTTGAACGCGGGGTTCTTCCAATGGCTGATTGATCAACCTCAATGACTTTGTCTATCAACTTTAACCCTTCTATCCTTTTGTATGGGAGCGGCCCGGTGTGGGCATTAAAAAAATGCTGGTTGAGGATTGGAAACAACGTATCGTGGATCAACGTTGACTTCCCGCTCCCTGATACACCGGTGATACAGGTAAAGGTACCCAGCGGAATGAGCAGGTCGACATTCTTCAAATTGTTTCCCGTGGCCCCTGTCAATGAGAGTTTTTCCCCGCTGCCTTTTCTTCTTTCGGTGGAATACTGAATGTTTCGTTTTCCGGTGAGGTATTCGGCCGTGGTACTTTTTCCCTTTACAAAGGCTGAAGGATCTCCCACGGCTACCACATCGCCTCCATGCCTTCCGGCACCCGGTCCGATGTCAATAATATAGTCGGATGCCAGCATCATTTCCCTGTCGTGCTCAACTACCATTACCGAATTCCCTAAGTCGCGAAGGTCCTTGAGCGCCTTGATCAATCGTATATTGTCACGCGCATGAAGGCCGATGCTGGGTTCATCCAAAATGTAAAGCACCCCGACGAGTTGGGTTCCTATTTGGGTGGCCAACCGGATGCGCTGCGCTTCTCCTCCACTCAACGTCCGCAACGGTCGATTCAGGTTTAGATAATCAAGGCCAACATCCAGCAGAAAGCCAATGCGCTTGCGGATCTCTTTTAATATTTCAACGCCGATGAGCCGCTGTTTTTCGCTAAGTCTTTCTTCCAGTCCGTCAAACCAGCCCTTCAATGCCGCGATGTCAAATGCTGCCAGTTCGGCAATATTTTTTTGATCGATCAAAAAATGGAGGGATTCCTTTTTCAACCTGGCCCCATGACACTCCGGGCAGGTTTTCACAATGGTGAAATCCTCCATCCATTTTTTAGACCAGTCGGATCCATCCTCGCGCAGCTTTTCAAGGAAACTGATGATACCTTCAAACTTCGTGTTCCATTCGGTGCCCGGATACTTTACAGAAGCCACCGCAACGGGTACGTCGTCGCCATAAAGCAGGATCTTGATCACTTCGCGTGGAATATCCTGAATGGCCGTGGTCAATGTGAGTTTGTACCTCTTTAAGATTGCCTCCACTTTTTTGAAGATCCAGATGTCACGGTATTGACCCAATGGTAAAATTCCGCCGCGGCTGATGCTTAGTTTTTTATCGGGGATCACCGACTCCTCCGTGATCTCTTCAATTTGCCCAAGTCCGTTGCATTCCGGGCATGCACCATAAGGTGAGTTAAATGAAAAATTATTAGGGGCTGGCTCGTCATACGACAATCCTGTTTTAGGGTCCATCAAAAATTTGGAGAAGTGTTGCGCCTTCCCGCCTTCGTCCAGAATCATGATCACACCCTTCCCCTCCTTCATCGCCCGGCTGACCGATTGGCTGATCCGGGCCAGGTCTTTGCGGTCGGCAACGATCCTGTCGATGACGATCTCAATGTCGTGGATCTTGAAGCGGTCTACCTGCATCTTGGAGGCGATTTCCTGGACCGTTCCATCCACGCGCACTTTGGTAAAGCCCTGCTTCCGGATCTGCACAAACAACTCGCGGTAATGCCCCTTGCGCCCCTTGACTACGGGGGCCAGCAGGGTCAGCTTTTTGCCATTGAAATTCTGAAGGATGGTATCCAGAATCTGATCTTCCGACTGTCGAACCATTTTTTCTCCGGTCAGGTAAGAAAAGGCCTCCCCGGCGCGGGCATAGAGCAGGCGCATGAAATCATAAATTTCAGTGACGGTACCCACCGTGGAACGCGGGTTACGGGAAGTGGTCTTTTGTTCGATGGAAATGACAGGGCTCAGCCCGTTGATCTTATCAACATCGGGACGCTCGAGGTTTCCGATAAAACTGCGTGCATAGGCCGAAAAACTTTCCATGTAGCGCCGTTGGCCTTCAGCATAGATCGTGTCAAAAGCCAACGACGATTTGCCGCTGCCGCTGATCCCGGTGATCACCACCAATTTATTGCGCGGAAAACTGACACTGATATTTTTAAGGTTGTGTTCGCGCGCACCGATGATTTCGATGAACTCGTGGCCGGTGTGGTCATGAACTTTCTTTTCTGAAGCGGATTTTGACATGAATGGAAGGCGCGGACAATCCGCAAGTAAGAATACAAAGATGACGTGAGAAAGGTTTTGAGAAAATAAAAATAGTGCTTGAACGTTGTCCTGCGCGAAATCCTGAATAGGACCCAAATTCCTTCACGACAGAGGCCACGGAGGTAGCACAGAGAAATCACAGAGGGAAAGGTTCGCCTTTTAGGTTAAAACGGCGAAATCAATCGATAGATACTCTGTGAACTCGTGCAAATTTCCTCCGTGTCCTCTGTGTTTAAGGCATTCAAATATTCAACTAAGGTGTAGCTTTCCTCAGCGTCCATCGCAAGGTTTCAGTACCCGTTAACAACACGTTTGATGCCCTCCTTCAATCTTACCACATTAAAGTTTATAAGCAACCCGAGGCGATTATTGGATAATCTCAAATATGTGAGCACTTGCGCCAAATGAATGTCAGCCAACGCCTCCACTGATTTGACTTCAATCACGATTTTTCTCTCTATCATCAGATCGATTCGATAGCCACAATCCAATTTTACGTCTTCATAAACCAAAGGCAATGGTTTCTGCTTTTCAACATGAAGACCCTCTTTAATCAACTCATAGCAGAGACATTCCTGATAAGTTGATTCCAATAACCCAGGGCCGAGTAGTTTATGCACCTTAATCGCAGACCCAATTATCTTCTGCGTTAATAAATCCTTTTCTCCCATATCACCTCCGTGAACGCTCGTAAATGTTCCTACACGAAAATAATGAACTCCATTGTAATTAAGTTGGAGGGGCATGTACGGAAATCCAGACCACCTTCAACGTAAGGCTGCAGGAGCTTTGCCCTTAAGCAATAACTTGGAAAGCGGAGGGATAGAATTCTCATTGGCTCAATTCGGCCTTGGTGGAAAAGGCCCCTGGCCCCTACAATTGGGTAACTATGCAACATCCTTTCCCGTCACCCATTTCAGCATCTCAAACCAATCCTGGCGGTCGAGCGAGATATCCAGCGATTTGACACTTTCAACAATCCGTTCAGGCTTCGTTGTGCCGATGACCGGGAAAATCGTGGAAGGATGTTTGAGCAACCATGCCAATAGCAGCTGGCTGGGGCTTGCGTGGTGGCGCTGGCCGTATTGATTTAATCCGTCAAGCACGCGCCGGCTGGATTCATTTTCGCCGGCCAGAAATTTTCCTCCTCCGAGGGGCGACCACGCCATCGCGCTTGCACGGTGTTTCATAAGGTTGTCGAGAGAGCCGTCAAAGAGAGGTTGTGGAAGAAAAAGGGATATCTCTATTTGATTGGTCACCAATGGAAACGCCAAATAACTCTGAAGCATGTCAAACTGCGCGGCGGTAAAGTTGGAAACGCCAAAAAAGCTGGCTTTTCCTTGTTTTTCCAATTGGGTAAAAGCCTCCGCGAGCTCCTCCGGATTCAACAGCGGGTCCGGCCGGTGAATTAACAGGAGCTCGATCTTGTCCACCCCGAGCAGCCTGAGAGAATTCTCCACGGACCATACGATGTGTTCTTTGGAGGTATCGTAGTGCTTTACCCGTGTGTCGGGGCGCTGACTGGAAGGAAACTTTATCCCGCATTTGGTGATCAGCTGCATTTCTCCGCGGAGGGCAGGTTGTTGCCGTAAGATATCGCCGAAGATCTTTTCGTTGCCGTGGTCTCCGTAGATATCGGCGTGGTCAAAGGTAGTGATGCCGACGTCCAGGGAAGTACGTATCAGCCGCTCCAGAACTTCGGATGAAACGGTATGCCATCGCCAGGCTCCAGCGATAAGACGCGAAAAAGCAGGGCCTTTGGGATGGAGCAGTTGATACTTCATAGAATTAGCCTGGGCCTATTAAATGACAAGTAAATAAAAAATATCGATTGAAAGTCTATGGTAAAGCGTACTTTCAACAACGGACGCGAAAAGGATGCGGGCCTATCCGAATACTTTGTAACTTCCCTTCCTTTGATTTAAACAAATATCACTTCATGAAAACATCGTTTCTAAAACTTGCACTGTCATGGGTGATCGGACTGCTGGCGTTTGGCACGACTTATGGTCAAGGCACTCCGAACAAACCCGCCGATCCATCTTTTACAATCGAAAATTATTACAAAGTGCGCTGGGGGTTCGCGGAAGAGTTTATTCAACTCTGGCAAAAAAACCATTATCCGTTGCTAAAGAAGGCCATAGAAAAAGGAGATCTGTTGAAGGTCACCGCTGAAAAGCCGCGTTATCACAACACAGAAGAAGGGCGCTGGGACTTTAAAGTGATCCTTGTTTTCAAAAATGTCCAGGCCGCCTTCGATCCGAATTTGACAGAGCCTTATAAAAAGCTGTTGTACCCCGATCTCGATAAGTTAACAAAGGATGAGCAGCACCGTTTTGAATTGCTGATCGCTCATTGGGATATTCCGGTGCAAGGGGTGGATTTGGATAAATAAGGGTGGCGCAGAAGGGAATCGAGGATTTCCCACCGCACGCCCTTCTTTTCCCTGGGAGGGAACCCACACGCGATGGCGCCCCTCTTAGGCATGTCCGCGGAAGCCTAGCGCAGATGGGGACCGGGGGTGAGCGAGGGAATCGAGGATTGAATCCCGCGCTAAAACTCAGAGACCAAAAAACCGGCCATCGACAACCCCAGGGCGACTGCCGAAAACAGCAGGAACCACACGGGAATTCTAACGCGCTTTGACTGAAAGGGGGAATTGTATGTGTATTGCGGTCTCGTTGTCATGAACTTACCTTTTAACTTGTGATTTTTCTTCGCGATGAGGAAAGGAAACTATAATGCTGGTTCCTTCATTGAGTTTAGATGTACAGGATATGGATCCCCCCATATTTTCAGCCAGACTTTTGGTGAGAAACAATCCCATCCCCAAGCCAATGGTATTTTCAGTCCCGCGATAAAAAACATCAAATATCCTTTTCTGCTGTTCTTCATGGATCCCTTTCCCGTTGTCATACACTTCCAGTATTGAACCCGACTCGCTCAATTCAACGCGAATGATAATTTTTCTTTCCTTTTTCTCAGGATCATGAAAGGCAATGGAGTTTGAAATCAGGTGTTTGAGAATCTTGACTGCGCTGTACTTGTCCATATTCCAACCTGTAGCGGGCAATACATCAGCGATCAGTTGAATTTTGTACGCGTCAAGCTGATTTTTGAATTCATCAATCACCTTCTGGATAAGTTGATGCGGATCAAGTTGTTCAAATACTAACTGACGCTGATTGTTCTCCAGGTATTCCTGCAGTGTAGATATCCGTTTATCCATTGCATGCGTGCAGGCCTCAATCATTTCAAGGCACTTATGGATCTCCTCATGTTGAGGGTAGTAATCCGCGATGCGCACGAGTCCCTGAATAGAGGAAACAGGCGCGCGCAGATCATGCGAACAGCTGTAAATAAATTTTTCGATCAGACTTTGCGAGCTCATAAATTCAGATATCTAAAGTATCATTTCTGCTGTTATTAATTTTTTTACAAATCAGGATTCTTACTTCTTCGATACTCATTGGGTTCCCCGTTTTGACAAGGCAAAATTGGCTACAATGGCTCGCGGGTCCTTCAGGGAAAGGCGGAATTTGATAAAATCGGGGAAACGGGGGGTAGGAATCCATCAGACTGAATTTCAACCCCCGAAGGACCATATAGCAGAGATTTGTCGGGGTAAACCCTGAGGGTAGTGGTCATTAGTCATTAGTCATTGGTCATTGGTAAATGCAACTTCGCAAATTGCGATGAACCGAATAGTAATTGAAATTCCAGGTCTCAGATGACCAAATTACTAATGACTAATCCTTTGTCATGTTAGACTGCGGGCTGGTTCCCTCCCAGGGAAAAGAAGGGCGTGCGGCGGGAAGTAAGTCGAATCCCGCGCTCGCCCCTGACCTCCACCTACGAATGACCAATGGCCAATGACCAAGACAATAACTTAAGTTTACTTAATCAAAGAGTGTATGGATGCAATGAGCTCATGGGCCTTGCAGGGTTTCTGAACAAAGGCGCTTGCCCCTACATCCTTTCCGCGGATCTTATCTTCATTTGACGTCTTGGCCGATAGGATAATGATTGGGATTGATTTGAATGAAGACATTGACCTGACCCGCTGAATGAGTTCAAACCCATCTATCCCGGGCATCAAAAGATCGGTGATGATCAGGTCGGGCTTTGATTTTGGCAAAAGCTCGAGTGCCCGCACCCCGTTATTGGCGAGCGTTACCTGGTACCCCTCCATCCTGAGAATATCTGCAATCTCCTCTGACAGGTGTGCGGTATCTTCTACAAGCAGGATCTTTTTCATGGGATTGGAATCTGAACGCTGAAAGTAGAACCTTTTAGTACGTCGGCAGACAGCGATGAGATATGGGTTCGCCCGCTAAAGATTTGTTCAATTGTGTATCGGCGGATCCCCCGATAGCTATACATAGCTATGAGGACCACGGGGACGACCATACCTGCAAAGAGTATTATTTTCCTGACGAGAGTCATACCGGCACGCATCTTACGCCCAAGAATTGAATTCGTATGCTTATACAATTATTTCAAAATAGCCACAACCGCCAGAAGGTTATGATGTAATTCATAAGGCAAGTTGGTCATGTCCAAACTTGCTATTCATTGGCATGACAAAGAAGACGTACAAGTTTCCAATTAAACTTGTAACGGATGGGTTATTAAAGATAGAATTTTAGGGGGAAACCACAAAGACTTGTTGCAAAATTTAGAATAGGGCAACGAAAAGTCAATTCCATTTCGGAGCTGGCCACAAACGCAACCTACTTTTCAGCGGGTTGGGATCTGCACGCTGAAGGTGGAACCTTTACTCAAGCTGCTTTTCACATCGATCGATCCGTCCATCAATTCGACCGCCTTTTTTAGGATAGATAGGCCCAGACCTGTTCCCTGCACAGCCGAGGCATTGGAGCCACGCTGAAAGGATTCAAAAATGGATTTCAATTCACTTTCTTCGATTCCAATGCCCTCGTCGGTGACTTCAATCAAAATACCACCTTTAAAGTCGGATACAGCAATTGCCACCGGAGTATCCGCAGCAGAGAATTTCAGCGCGTTGGTGAGCAGGTTATTGACCACGTTGCGCAACAACTTATCGTCTGCATTTATCTTATTGTTGGCGCATGAGAACGTAAAATTGATTTCCCGCCTTTCTTTTACCGTAGAGCGGACTTCTTCGATGAGTGAATCGAAGAACTCCTTCAGACTAAGGCTAATGCGCTTTACTTTTATTTTCCCTGCCTCCGATTTACCAAGGGTCAAAATATCCTCCAGGAGATTCGTCATGTGGCTTGCCTGATCTTCAATTTTAATCAGTTTCCGTTCTATCTCTTCTGCCGTCAACTGATGAAAATAATTGCGGATGGACTCAGCGGCAAAACTGATGGTGGAAAGGGGCGTTCTGAATTCGTGGGAGGCAATCGAAACAAACTTATTCTTCATTTCTACGAGTTCCTTTTCCTTCTTTAGCGCCTCATTCAATTCACGCGTGCGTCCCTCCACAAGTCCTTCCAATTTCTCGCGCTGAACCGCCTCCGTTGTCTTTTGCTCGGTGATGTCCTGGACGAGCGACATGATGGTGATTACTTTCCCCTTCTTATCCTTCAAAACGGAATTGAACCATTCGCACCAAATGACCCTGCCGTCTTTGGTGTTATGGCGGTGCTGGACCCTGTTTCTTTCCACGTTTCCTGTGATCAGCTGCGTTGCGATTTCGCTTACCCATGCCAGGTCTTCATCGAACTCCTGGCTATAGCCGGTTTTTTGGGCATCCACAAATTCTTTCTCTGTCCATCCAAAGATTTCTTCTGCTCTTTTAGACCACGATTTGACCAACAGTTGATCGTCCCATTCGATAAATCCCAGGGGCGTATTTTCAATGTGAAATAACAACCTTTCATGGGCTGCATGCAATTCCAGTTCGGCTTTCCTTCCTTTATTCTCTGCCTTTTTGAGTTCCGTAATGTTTGAAACGTTGATGCATACGCCGAATACTTTCCCAACCTCATTTTTGATAGATCGCAAGTGGACAAAGTACCATTTAAAGGGATCGACTTCAGGAATATGGACTTCATACTCAATATAGCCGCCAGAGAGTACTTCTTTCATCATTTCATTTACCAATCCCTTTCGTTGAACGGATTGACAGGAAAGGAAATCTATGCCCTCTCTTAATGGCAACCCACCCTCACTGAATATCCATTGCGAGGCGGGCTCATTAAATGATAGTATCGTTAGTTGAGCATTCAACAAAACATAGCCAGTATCGGAATTCTCAAAAATGGTACGCAAGTTAGTCTCTGACTTCAGCAATGCCTCCTCTGCAAGCTTCTTTTCTGTTATGTCCTGAACGATCCCCGAAAGCCGCAAGGGCCTCCGGTCATGGTCAGTCTCAAAACGATACCTGCAGTAACCATATCTTAGCGCACCATCCTTCCGGATAAATCGAAAATCAAAAGATGAATCCCCGAGCGTTTTATAGGCATTTTCATTTTTTTTCATTACAATATCCAAATCATCGGGGTGTATGAATGAAAGTAACAATTCTGTCGAAGGCAACACTTCCCCTCTTTTAGTTCCAAAAATGCTGAATAACTCATCCGACCAATGATGGATGTTGAGTACCATATCAATTTCCCAACTACCAACGTGTGCGATGGTCTGCGCTTCCTTTAATCGAGATTCACCCTGTTTTCGTTCCTGCTCAATTTCATTTTTTTGTTGCTTTTCTTTCGATTCCTTTAACGCACGCTTCACTTTGGTGGTGAGGGTGAATAATTTATCCTTCAGCGCATAATCCGTCACACCGTTCTTGATAAACTCAATCGAATTCTCTTCCCCGATGGTACCCGAAACAAAAATAAAAGGTGTATTGGGCGCCAACCGTTCTCTCATTTCAAAAGCCGTTAGTCCGTCAAACGATGGAAGAGAATAATCAGATAAAATGATGTCAGGAATAAAATTATTAAGCGCATTGACATAGTCCTGCTCATTTTGAACGATTTCCGACACGTAATCAATCCCACCCTTCTTCAATTCGTATTGGATCAGCTCGAGATCGGTCGGGTCGTGCTCTACAATCAGTATTTTGGTCTTAACGCTCATCGTTATCATCTTATTGAGGCGGCTGGTTAACGATCATCCAGTATAAACCGAGACTCGAAATTGCTTTGTAGAACTCATCGAACTCCACTGGTTTTACCACGTAGCCATTGACGCCCAAATCATAACATTTTTGTATGTCCGGGTCTTCCTTCGAAGAGGTAAGCACCACCACCGGAATCTTCTTCGTTCTCGGGTCTGATTTGATTTTCAGCAGCACTTCGATGCCATTGACTTTTGGCATTTTTAAATCAAGCAGGACCACCCTCGGTGTGTTCTCAATCTGCCTGCCCGCATAGGTTCCTTCGGCAAAAAGAAAATCCAATGCCTCGGCTCCATCCTTAACGTGTAAGAGCCGGTTCGCCAAGTTGTTTTTCTTTAATGCCCGAATGGTCATTTCGGCGTCGCTGGCACTGTCTTCCACCAAGAGGACTTCGATTTCTTGTTTCATGATGATCAATTCTTTGGTAATGAAAAATGAAATATTGCTCCTTCGTTTACTTTTCCTTCCGCCCACACTCTCCCTCCGTGTTTGGATATGATTCGATGTACAATGGCCAGGCCTACTCCAGTGCCTTCAAATTGCTCATCGCTATGCAGGCGCTGGAACACGCCAAAAAGTTTGCTGGCATACCGCATATCGAAACCGGCTCCGTTATCTTTAATGGCATATATGATTTCGTCACCTGTCACTTCGGAGCCGATTTCAATGATTGTTTCTTCCTTTAGTTTCGAATATTTAACGGCATTTGAAATTAAGTTTACCCAGGCTTGTTTAATGATTACGGCATCGCCCCGAGCAGGCTGCAAATCATTGATCTTAAATTCAATTTTGCGATTGAGTTGCCCGTTTTTTATTTCATTGCAAAGATTGGCTACCATCGCATTCATCGGAATTTTTACCCTTACCAATTCCTTTCGTCCGAGGCGTGAGAAAGTGAGGAGGTCGTCAAGGAGTTGCCCCATTTTTTTTGCATTCCCCATGATGTTATTCATCACCCGGTTGGCCTCAGGGTCCAGTTTGGCGCCGTAGTCTTCCTTCAGAATTCGGGCATAGCCATGAACCGCCCGCAGAGGGGCGCGTAAATCGTGAGAGACGGAATAAGAAAATGATTCCAGTTCACGATTAGCAATGATCAATTCTGCCGCTCGTTTTTCTTTCTCTTCATTATTGAATGCAAGTTCTTCGTTGGCAATGATCAACTCCCCCGCTCGCTTTTCTTTCTCTTTGTTTTGAACCAAATAATTTCCAGTGGCGACTAACAAAAGAATCGTGAACAACGTCATCAAAATGAAGATAGCCGCTGAAATCCGGTTGAATGCTGCAGCGCTCCGCTCGTCCATTTGCTTTCGTTGTTCAAGCAAAGTGGTTTCTTCCAGCTGGATTGCATTCGTAATCTGACGCATGCGATCGGAATAATGCTTTCCTTGTTTGGTGGCTGTATTGGCGATGGCGGATGCTAACCCTTGTTTGCTTCTTAGTTCTACATTTTTGAAAGAGAAATCCAAACGCTTTCGCATATAGAAATTCACCGAATCCACGCGTTGTTGCTGTACTGGATTATCCTGGGTAAGTCGCCTGAGTTGTCCGATGTAAGTGAAGATTGTTTTTTCGGCAGCGAACAAAGGTTCGAGAAACGCGCTGTCGTTTGTAATAACAAAACCCCGTGAAGCAGTTTCGATGTCTTTGCCAAGGGAGAGTATGTTGGCCGATTGGTTAATAACCTGTTCGGTGTGTTGCACCCATTCTTGAGCCTCCACATGTTTTTGGTTGCTATTATAAATGGCATAACCAATAAACCCATTGCCTGACAGAATAATGAACGAGAGGAGTACGAGTTTTTGACGAATACTGATCTTCATCCGATTAAAATTGAGTCATTTACAAGTTTTCACTTGGAGAGTTTGCCCCGCCTGCGAGGTACACCAGGCAACTTTGTACGTTGGACCAGTCCTGATCGAGGGCTATCGCGATTGTATACAAGATATTCTCATCCCGTTTTTGAATGTGATGTACGCAAGATCGCCATAAAACACATGCCAAATGATGATGTCACAACGGACGGAATTGTAATGAGCCATTCCCCATATTGGGGAATTAATTCCACAAAGATTCTGGGGAAATTCCACAATCGGGGCCGATTTTCCCCTGATCTAGATCTGGAAGACTTTTTTTACAGTTGACAATGGAACGAATATGCGCTCCCGCTGGAGATTCGATCCGTGCTCGTGACGGTCAAGGCGGGAGGTAAAGGGAATCACTTAGGATACCCAAATTGAGTACCTTGCTAATACTGCCATTCCTGATGGCTTAATTCTAAATGAACCAAAAAATTAAAGTCCTCCTGGTGGACGACCACCAATTGATCCGCGATGGAATACGATCGATGCTGGAAAATACCGACGATTTGGAGGTGATCGGTTCGGTGTCATCGGGTGAAGATTCCATTAACGAGGTACGCGAAAACAGACCCGATGTAATCCTGATGGACATCATGATGGGGGGGATGACGGGCATTGAGGCTACCCGGTGGATAAAGGATTTTGATCCGACCATCAAGGTCGTATTGCTTACGATGGAAATCAGCAAAGAGTATGTGTCGGCGGGGATTAAGTCAGGTGTGGATGGGTATTTGCCAAAAGATGTCGATCAGGAAACGCTCCTGGAGGCGTTACGTACGGTGAACGGCGGCGGCCGTTTTTTTAACGACGCCATCATGAAGTTGGTATTTGAGGATTTCTATTCACACCAGAAGCTCAAAACTGCTGACAAGAAACTGCCCGATGACCTTACCAAAAGGGAATTTGAGGTCCTTGGTCTGGTGGCGGCCGGAAAGACCAATAAAGAAGTGGCGGAAGGTTTGTTCATCAGCATAAAAACGGTGGAAACCCACAAGACGCATATCATGGAAAAGTTGGGTCTTAAAAACGCGACCGAGCTGGTGAAGTACGCGATCAAAAACAAGATTATTTCGATCGACAGCCTTTGAACATCGGGGTTTACCCCGATCTCCTTTGCATTAATGCTGATATTTTTTTGCGCCACGTGCCGCGCGTGTTACCCTTTGCGGTCATCTTTTTTCAGAAACCGTTCAACGGGTCTGCAATCAGGTCCTTTTTCTTCCTTTGACATGATTTTTTTCATATCCGGGTTGCACTGATGTTTGGCCATGGGTCCTGAATCATCTTTGACCTGTCAAAAAGTACTGCAAGAATATAAAACTCGTAAATAAACCCTGTGGAGAGAATTAAAATCCTGTTGGTGGATGATCAGCAACCAATCCGCGATGGCATACAGTCCATGTTGGAAAACACCGGCGACCTTGAGGTGATCGGTTCCGTATCGTCGGGCGAAGATGCCATCAACGAAGTCCGGCAAAACAGGCCTGATGTGATCCTGATGGACATCAAAATGGGGGGCATGACCGGCATTGAAGCCGCGCGATGGATCATGGATTTTGATCCAACCATCAAGGTGGTATTGCTCACGCGGGAAATCAGCAAGGTGTATGTGTCGGCGGCAATTAATTCAGGTGTAGACGGATACCTGCCAAAAGATGTCGACGAAGAAACTTTGATGAAAGCGCTCCGGATCGCGCATGGCGGTGGCCTGTTTTTTAATGATGCCATCGTCAAGCTGGTTTTCGAGGAGTTCCATTCTGGTAAGACAAAAAACTTATATCGGAAACTGATCGATGACCTTACCAAAACAGAATCTGACGTCTTTGGCCTAGTGGCAACTGGAAGGACAAATAATGAAGTAGCCGAATTCCTGTTGATTACAGTAAAGGCGGTTGAAACTCACAAGGCGCACATCATAGAAAAGTTGGGACTCAAAAATGTAACCGAGTTGGTCAAGTACGCGATAAAGAATAAGATCATTTCGATAGACAGCCCCCCATCACCAGGTGATCTGAAATAACATTCTAAAATTGGTTGACAAAGTCCACCATTTCTGGCATAGGTGCCATCAGGAGAAAACATGGTACCCGGGGCGGGAGTTGAACCCGCACAGCCATTTCTGGCCACAGGATTTTAAGTCCTGCGTGTCTACCAATTTCACCACCCGGGCAGCAGTACAAACTTCGTCTAAAAAACAAGCCCCTCTCCTTTAGGAGAGGGGTTTGGGGTGAGGTTTCGAGCGGGAAACGAGACTCGAACTCGCGACCCCGACCTTGGCAAGGTCGTGCTCTACCAACTGAGCTACTCCCGCTTAATTTAGTCTCAAGTTTAAGGTCTCATGTTTCAGGTTGAAACTTTAA